>CACZHN010000080.1 GCA_902780985.1 uncultured Lachnospiraceae bacterium
AGGATATCGGCATTGCTATGGCAAGCTCCAGGCCCTGTCCGAATGACATGATGTCACCGCTGCTCCGGATACCGGACTCTCCTCTTTTAACTCCTGAGAATATGATAAATGATAATACAACCGTCAGTAACAGAAGCAGTACCATGACTATGACATTTAATCTGTCGCGGTTTTTGCTTCCCAAAATGATCCATGCAATCGTAAGAATTCCGATTATGAGGCACCACCATGTGTTTCCCAACTTCAGGATTCCCTGTGCCGAAAGGGATGCATCGAATATCATTATTCCCTGCCATCCTACCAGCTGAACTATATTCAGCACCGCAAAGAAAAAGCTTCCGTATTTCCCGAAGGAAAGAGCGGATGACCTCATGGATCCTTCTTTATTCTTTACTCCGATGATTCCCGCCAGTACTAAAAGCAGAAATCCTATCAGATGTCCCAAAACTATTACAACAAGACCACGTACAAGTCCCAGACTTTCAAGGCACGCACCTGTCAGAATTTCGGCGATTGATATAGCTGCGCCGAACCAGATCAGCGATATGCGAGACATTTTATACCCTCCTTATAAAGTAAACTCAAATCTTTATAAGTCGGCATTATATTTCAAATCAGACCTTTTTAAAATATCCAAAACGAGAAAAATCGATAAGGTCAGTTTAAGAGTTGCTTAGATATACTTTCTTCTGGATTCGCAGAGCTCGGTAATGAACTGCTGATCCAGCTTTGTAAGCTTGTAGCCTTCTTTATATATCAGGACATCCTTATATATTTTTTCGTTGTCCTTACATTTCCTTAATACCAGATTGTATCTTTCCAGCAGCTTCTTCGGTGCCGGTGATACCCACATAAAGGTCTCCGGATTCATAGACAGAAGATCGAACTGACTCGCTCTCTCGAATATGAATATCCTTCGATCGATATTATCCGGAAGCTCTTCCTTTACCACTTTGGAAAGCGGCATGGACGGAACATACGGATCCGCATGTGCTATCTCGATATAATCCGTCAGATCATCGAAAGTGATCTCTTCCTTCTTTGCCAACGGATTCTCCGCGCTCATGATAAGCGAATATGTGAACTCCGTAACCAGTTCGTACTGAAATCCCTTCTCTTCGAGCATGGTCTTAAAGTACTTATCGTAATTCTCCGCATAACGTATGATTCCCAGCTTGTAATCATGATTCATCATATTGTGGATCGTACGCTGTGAGTTGGTCTCTTTATAGAAAACCTCTGTCGGCTCCTTTGTCAGGGATTTTGAAAACTCCGCAAAGGCTTCCGATATGTAACATGCGCGGGGAACGGAAATGGAGAACTTCTGTTTCGGAGTCGATCCCGATTTATAGAACTTCTCCAGATCATCTATCTGACTCAGTATTCCCTTTGCAAAACTTATAAATTCCTCGCCTTCCGGCGTTAACTTCATACCGTTCTGGGTTCTTTCGAAAATTGTTATGCCAAGGTCGCTTTCCAATTCCTTTATGGAACGGCTGATGTTAGGTGCTGCTATCATAAGGACTTCCGAAGCCTTATTCAGCGAGCCTGCCTTTGCAACCTCAAGGGCATGTTTCATGTGCAATAAATTCATGCGGTTTCACCACCTTTGAAATATATTACAGCAATATTAGCAGTTTTCGGTCATAAAAATCAACCCGCAGTTATTACTCTGCTATACGCTTTGCAACCCAGTCGGCTATACCGCCGCCTGTGAGCTCATAGCCGTAGTCGGTGTATATTTTCATATTTTCGTCTACCACGAAATAATATAATGCTGCTCCGTCTTCTGAGAAAACATCGAACATGTATTTGGGATTAACCTCTTTGGACTCCTTCGAAATCTCGGTATCCTTAAGAGCCTCTGTCAGTTCACTTATATCATCCTTTGTCAGATCAAGCTCAATACCCTGATCAAAATTTGTTTCTGTTATTTCCCTAAAACTTCCGGAAGCCCCCTCCGACATAAGAATGAAGTAATCATCCGCCGGCTGACGGCCCCATACACTTTCATATGTTATTCCGTATTCCTCTTCCATCGATTCAAGCCAGGCTTCTATGGCAAAGCCGTTAGTACCCCTTCCGCTACTGTCGATCATACTTCTATGACTGTTAACCTCGAATGTTTCTATCAGCGTACCGTCTTCTCCGTACAGATTAAGTCTGTAGAATGCCGCGGCTCCCGGTACGTAATCCATCGCATCACTCTCATTAATTGCCTCGATAAATCCCTGCACCTGTTCAGGCGTAAGATCATATAACATTGCACCTTCATACCTACCGTCGGTTTCATCAACGATCCTGATGGCGGCCACATCAGTATACAACCCGGATACTTCCCCCGAATCATCCGCGGTCTTAGCCTCTGTGGTCTGCTCCTCCGTAATCGCAGTCTCTGTAGTCTGCGTTTCTGTTGTCTGTGCCTCTGTGGTCTGTGTCTCTGTTGCTCTCGCCTCCGTTGTCTGTGCCTGTGCTGTACCACAGCCTGTAAGCATTAACGAACAGAATGCAATGATCATGCCTTTACGTAATTTTCTCACTTTTAACCTCCTAAAAACCATGATGTCTTTTTATCATTATGATTATATCATGATAGCATCATAATGATAATATGTCAAATTAAGATTTTATTTATTAGCGGAAATAAAAAACACACCTTATCCAGGTGTGTTCTCTGCCGCCGGTCTTTTAGACCTGAATTCACTCGGTTTTCCTTCAAGAGAACCGATAACTTCGGAAAATGTCTTATCCTCCAAAAGCGCTTTACAGTCATCTGCACTATAGTCCGCTATATTAAAGAATATGTTAAGGACTCTGTCCTCTGAGAAATCCGTGAAGACTCTCATATTGTAATTGTTTCCGTCTGCCTGATAAACAGCCGCGTAGTATATACGACCGTTTATATCTTTTTTGATGACCTCTCCGTTATACTCAGCCGCCGTCTTCTCCGGAGAGTCTGACATTAAGACACCGACCTCAATCTTTCCGACAGGATCCGGATCCTTAAGGTTAACAACTATGGAGCTGTCATCCTTCTGAACGTCCCATCTTTCCGGAACGGTTACATACATACCGTTCGTGCTGACGGTTACTGCAGGTTCTCCGAACTCACTTGCAGCAGTATTTCTCGGCTCGGACATCATATCCGGCTCTTTGCTGCATGCAGCGGCTCCCATCATAAGCAAGCCCACCGTCAAAGCAATCAAAAATCTCATTTTAAGCATAATTCTTCCTCTAGTACTCTTTTTTGACCCTACTATATTATAGATATATGGTCGATATGTCAATCATGTGTTATTATACTTATGTTTGTTCAACAAAGGAGAACACACTTATGAATAAAAAACTGAAATGTATTACTGCCTTAGTTACAGTAATCTTACTGGTATTCGGATTCACAGCTAACGCCTATGCCGTCAGCGTGAATTCAACCATAAATAATATTGAATGGATGAAATATGTTGAAGACGCCATGAAAGCGGATGATGCTCCCGGACTGGTCCTGGTGGCGGTTTCCGAAGGTGAAGTCGCATATATGCCTTTCGGATATTCGGATCTAAAGAATGAAACTATGATGACGGCGGAAACCGTACTTCAGATCGGTTCCTGCTCAAAAGCCTTTACTGCTCTTGCAGTCTTTCTTCTTCAGGAACGCGGACAGCTTTCCATCGAAGACAGTGTTTCGGATTATATCCCATGGTGGCATGTAACTTATCAGGGACAGGATGTTGACGTAAAGATATGGCAGCTCATCAATCACTGTGCAGGTATTCCCAACGGAAAGACTATGGCCAAGTACGAATTCGGTACGGATCACAGTCTCAACGAAAAGAGTGCTCTTATAGCAAAGGATCTGGAACTTTCCGCAGCACCGGGATCTGTCTATGAATACTGCAACCTTGATTATGTGATCATGGCTTATCTGGTTGAAGTTGTATCCGGAATGTACTTTGACGACTTTGTGGAGCAGAACATCCTCTATCCTTTAGGAATGACAAACAGCGGCTACGATATACCGACCGCTCAGGGATATATATCATTTATGGGACGGTCAGTTCCTTATGACGCTCCTCGTATGAAGGGTGCGGAAGGCGAAGGCTTCCTCATCACAACAGCTTCGGATATGTCTCTCTGGCTGCGAGCACAGCTTGGTCAGCTGGATGGAATTCCTGATGAGATTAAAAATGCGATCGTAGCAACTCACAAAGCGGATCCTGCTCATCTGGCTGCGGATAAAGGTGAAACCTATTACAACGGATGGATCTTTGATGAAGACGGAGTGCTTCATCACTCGGGAATGAATCCGAATTTTACATCATTTTCTATCGTCGATCCGAAACGCGGCGTTGCGGTCATGGCCATCAGCAACTGCGTAACAGACTCTGTTGAATATGCTTCAACTTCATTCTATAAACTATCGCTCGGCAGCGACTTTGTTGAATACCCTGCACCTGAACCTAACATGATGGTAAGCCTGGACAAGGTATGCAGCATAGGATGCCTGATCTTCACTGCACTTATACTGCTCTGTTTCATCGCAGCGATCACTCAGAAAAAGAGAATCGCCAAGAAGTCACCTGATGCATCGAAAGCGAAGGGACGAATGATAGCAAAGCTTGTCATCCTTATCCCGCTTCTGGCACTGAGCATCATCCTGCCATACATTGCCGGATTCATGGTGGGTTACGATACATTCTTCTATAAGATGTTCCTCTACTGGGGAACCTGGAGTATGATACTTATGTGCATACTTATGGCAGTAACATTCCTGCTGCTGATAATACTTTCGATATCAAGATATTTCAGAATAAGAAAGATCAATATGTAAGCATAAAAAAGTGTACCTACGAATTATTCATAGGTACACTTTTAATTTACTATATTTACGTTTTACGAATTACTCTTCCGTATCTTCCCAAACGTCATCATCCGGTACAAAGCCCTTCTTCTCCAGGCTCTTTTCAATAGCCTTAACGATGAATCCGCTGATCACGCAAAGTCCGAGGATTACCCATCCTCCGATAACATTGGATGCTACCGAATAACCGTCTTTTGCTCCGTAGATACCGCCATTACTGAACAGATCCACAATATTCCAGATAAAGAATCCTGTTAATGCAATCGGTGCAAGAATCTTGATTGACGTTACAAACCACCAAGCCGGCATCTTAAAGCTATTTGTATTGCGGTTAACTTCCTTAAGAACCTTCTTAGGATTAAACAGCCAACCGATAGTGATTGCCTCAAGGATACCTACTAAGATAAGGCTGTATGCGTTACACCAGTGATCTACGATATCCAGCCATGCAAGTCCTGCTCCTGTTACAAACCAGAGTGAAAGGATACTTGCTACGATACAAAGTACCAGTGTTGTCTTCTTGTGAGACAGGTGGAACTTATCCGAAACCGCTGTAGATACACCCTCGATAATTGAGAATGCACTATCGATTGCCAGTGTACACAGACAGAAGTAGAAGACAAATGCAAATATCGCATTTGCTACACCGCTGTTTGTTAAGAGTACGATGGACTGCGGATAAACGATGAAGGCAGTTCCGATACCCGAATCAGTCATATTTTCCAGCTGACCTGTACCGCTCATTGTTGTGAAAAGAACGATACCTGAAAGAACGCTGATAGCGAAATCCGAAAATGCGATGATAACCGAATCTTTAGCTATGTTGCTGTCTTCCTGAAGGAATGAACCGTAAGCAACCATGATAGCCATCATGATGGACAGTGAGTAGAATACCTGTCCGATAGCATCGATCCAGATGTCAGCACTTGCGAGTGATGAAAAATCAGGAACAAACAGCTTTGTTAATCCTGCCATAGCACCTGACATCATCATACCCTTACCTGCAAGGATAACAAGACAGATGATAGGAAGGAATACTGTATACTTAACAACCTTTCCTACTGTACCCGGGCCGTTGCGGATACATGCATATATAAGTACCCATGCTACAACCAAACATCCGAGAACAGGGAATGATATAGTTCCGTAACCTGATGTGGTACCTGTTGTTTTGATCATATCAGCCCAGATTCCCGCAGCTGATGCGGAATCTCCTGTAAGGCCTGCAAACTTGTAGCTTGCAAATGCCATCATGATTACCCATGCAAATACTACTGCATAGTAAACAGCAATAACAAAAGCGTTGGATACTGCGAACCAGCCTACCGGCTCTGTCGGCTTTTTGATAGCACGAAGTGCACCCGGAACACCGCGATGCATCTTACGTCCGATGGATATCTCCATCATAAGGAACGGAATACCAAGAACCACCATGGCCAGAAGATAGACCAGAAGGAAAGCACCGCCACCGTGTCTTGCCGCAAGACCCGGAAAACGCCAAGCATTTCCTAATCCTACCGCCGATCCGATTGACGCCAGAATGAACTGGGAACGCGATCCCCAGCTGTCACGTTTTTCTTTGCTCATAATATAAACCTCTTCCCATATTTTTTTATTGCCTACACAACTTTTTCAGTTTAGCACAAATACAGGCTAAAGTCGATTATAATATGGCGTTTTCACCCAAAAATATACTCTTCGAAATCACTCCAGTCCGCCTCCGGATCAAGCTCTTTTTCAAAGCCGAAACGTATCTCTTTCAGATTCAGACCACCGTTCATAAAGCGAAGTCTCATCACTCCGTAACGGGATGCGAAACGTATCTTTCTTCGAACTGTAAGTTCTTCTCCGCCGCCGTGGAAAGTAAACGATCCGCAAGGCGTTCCCTGATAATATACGCCTACCGGAATCTGAGACAACTCGGACAGGTCGGAATGTCCGATCATATCTATATAGTAGCAGCCTCTTTCAGGCACATCAAAGCCCATAAAACATACCGATCCCTTTGTGGTATCCACACCGGAAAGGTCGATCACGGTACCGTCTTTTATCTCATAATAAGTCACATCGGATGGGTCTGCGCCCTGCATTTCATCCGTAAAATTTTTCACCTCAACCTTATAAGATTCTCCGCAGAATCTCTTCATGGCATTGGTATGCATCAGAAGATTGCATATATTTTCGGCAGCACGTACCAACTGTCCTCTGGTTATCACACCCTTTTCAAGGGCTTCCAGAGTATCATCTCCCGTGGAATTGATGCTTGCATCCGCACATACCGCGAAGAAATCATTCTGTGCAAGTACCAGTCTGGAGAAGGAAGTCTTATCGACCTGTCCTCCCACATCACCGATATTTGCCCACCAGTCGGTCATGACGATACCCTTAAATCCCCATTCTCCTCTGAGGATATCGGTACAGAGGTCGTGACGTGAATTGGTCCATATTCCGTTGACCGGACCGTAAGTCGTCATTACGGAATCCGCACCGGCTTCCTTTACGGCAATCTCAAAGCCCTTCAGATAAATCTCTCTGAGTGCTCTTTCGGAGATTACATTTTCTTCCGTATGTCTCTTGGTCTCCTGATTGTTACCACAGAAATGCTTAAGCGTTCCCGATACTCCGCTGCTCTTCAGTCCTCTTATCTGAGCCGCAGCCATCTTACCGGTTAACAGCGGATCCTCACTGAAGTACTCGAAGTTTCTTCCGTTCAGCGGGAAGCGGTGTATATTCATACCCGGTCCCAGCAGAAGGTCGACATCGTTTTTATTCATCTCAAGACCCAGCATTTCATAAAGCTCGGTGTTGAGTTTCTCATTCCATGTACAGGTCAGAAGAGTTCCGCTCGGAAGACTGAAAGCTCTTGCACCGGAATCGAGTCTCATTCCGCTCGGTCCGTCGGAGCAGCAGCCTACAGGAATTCCGAAAGCCTTCAGTGAAGGGCTGACTCCTCCAAAAGCGGCAGCCGTACCCGGTGTAACCTTAGGGCTTCCCATTCCCTCACCTCTTATGATAGCGGAGAGGTCTTCATCGGAAAGCTGTGCCAGGAAGTCGGCCATATCAGCCTTACCGTCTCTTACATCCTTCAGCTTGATTCCCTTATCTCCCGTATAAGGCTTTGCTTCGGGACTATCAGCCTTTGCTTCTTCCTTATCCGTGAGCGGTGCCGTAGGCACTTTCTCTTTTACCGCCTTATATCCATCTGTTTCGGAATACTCGGCTTTGATCCTTTCAAACTCTTCAGCCGGAGCCATACGGCGGCTCAGCTTCTCTATCAAAACAGTCTTATCCTGTGTAAATCTTCCTATCTCCTGCAGGTCTCTTACATTCTTTCCTACATAGAAGATATATTCGCCTTCTTCAAGCACATAGCTGCTCTCAAAACCGGTCACTCCGGTTTCATCATAGGATGAAATGGTATAGAGAGGAACGGAAACAGTAAGTACCGTCTCTTCTCCCGGCTTCAGCTCTTCCGTCTTCGCAAAGCTTGCAAGGCTCAGTGCCGGCTTACCCAGCTTACCCTGAGGCTTGGATACATAGAACTGTGCCACCTCCTTACCTGCCACGCTTCCCGTATTCTTTATGCTTACGGAAAGAGTCACTTCATCTTCTTTCTTTATATCTCCCGGCTTAATATCAAATTCCGTATAGGAAAGTCCGAAGCCGAAAGGATACATTACCGCGTCCTTATTGAAAGTCTCATAGTAACGGTATCCCACATATACATCTTCCGAATAGAAATTCTTTACGGGATCTCCGAAATATCCGTATGCGGATGCATCTTCGATCTTACGAACTATGGTATCCGTAAGTCTTCCGCTCGGGCATGCCTTTCCCAACAGAACATCTACGCAGCCCAGACCTCCGATCTCGCCGCCCTGCCATGCGTAAAGCACCGCATCCGGAGCAATCTCCTCTATCTCCTGCATATCAAGAACAGCACTGACATTCATTACGAGAACCACTCTGTCAAATGCATTCCTGACTTTACGGAGCATATCGGACTCTGTCTCGCCCAGTCTGTAGGCGCCTCTCTCATCCACATAATCCTGCTCTTCACCGGCAGTACGACCGATGATAACAAGTGCCGTATCGGATGTTTCCGCAGCTTCCTTAACCAGCTCTTCGGATACTTCCATCTCCACCTGGGACCAAGGTTCGTTTCCGAAGCCAACTCCCACATCGAAAGGATGCTCCTTTTCAAACTCCTCATACAGTTTCAGAAGCTTTTCATCAAGCTGAATCTTTTCTTCCTTTAATCCGTCGAGAATCCCCCAGACCTTCGGTACATTTACCATACCGCCGGATCCGGTTCCGCTCTTATAGTAGTTATTCTGCATACGGCCGAAAACAGCCAGCTTAACATCTTTTGATAAAGGCAGAACATTTTTTTCGTTTCTTAAAAGAACTACACCTTCCTGTACTGCTTTTCTCGCCAAGTTCTCATATTCTGTCCAATCTAAAACCATTTGTAACCCTCCGATACAAAAATTAATATTTTTCATTATAACACAGGCTCCATCGGAAACGATTGCGAATAACAGCTATATCTTTCGAAAAAACAACATTCCCGGGATGCCGACGCGTAAATAAATTAGTGACATCCGAGCCGTCAAGGTGTATCCTATATCAATGCAGTATGGTACCACAAAAAACACTTACAGGAGACAACTATGCAGCTCAAAAAAGACAACAACGATAACAGTAACAACAGCAATTACAATTACAACAACGACATCATTAATCCTCATCCATACAGATCCCCGGAAGCATCCTTTGAACCGGAAGACTTCGTAAATAAAAAAACAGACTTTTTTGAAGACCATCATAAAATAAGTGTCGGTTCAAGAAATATAATTTTTAGTATAAGATCACTGGTTATACTCGCTTTCATAATTGTATATGTCGCAATTGTCATTCCTTTATTCAATATTACGATAAAGAAGAATTCGACTACCGTCAAAGACGAAACCCTTACAACCGAGGGTTACGTTAAATATGTTACATGTGAAAGAAAATCGGTCACTCAGAACAGCGGAACCGTAACAGTAACTTCTAACGAAGATGTCTATACGGCAACTTATGAATTTGAAGTAAACGGAAAAAGGTACAGC
>CACZHN010000081.1:0-742 GCA_902780985.1 uncultured Lachnospiraceae bacterium
GCGCGCGCAAAGTTCAGGGTAGCGGTGGCGGCGTCCTTCATCCCAAACGTGGAATTTGCTGCAGCTTCCTTCATGGCGCGGTCGAGCATCTCCGCTTCCTCTGCGGTGTTGCCCATGGTCTTGTTGGTGAGTTGCATGGTCTTGTCGACTTCCGCAAAACTCGCCACGCCCGCCGTACCGACAGCGACAAGAGGAAGAGTGACATGGGTTGTCAGCGTCTTTCCCGCACTCTCCACCTTGCTGCCGAATTCCTTCATCTTCTCTCCGGCGGCGGCGACCTGCTGAGCCTGGACGGAGCCGAACTTTTTATATTCTTCCTCCAGGCTTTTGAGGCTCTGCTCCGTCTCAGCGATCTCACGCTGTAGCGCGTCATACTGATCCTTTGACATTTTGCCGTCAGCAAGAGCCTGGTCAGCCTGTTTAGACGCCTCTTTCAGGGTGTTAAGCTTGTCTTTGGTCGCCTGGATCTCCGTTTGCAGGGTCTTATACTTCTGCGCGATGAGATCAGCATTGCCGGGGTCCATTTTCAGGAGCTTGTTGACGTCCTTTAGCTTGGATTCGGTATTTTTGATCTCGGTGTTGACATTTTTGAGTGCGGATTCCAGCTTAGTGGTATCGCCGCCAATTTCAATTGTGATACCCTTTATACGATTTGCCACGACAGCACCTCCTTCCGCTGAAAATGAAAAATGCCCGGATAGATCCGAGCATGAAAAAGGCATCAGCCGATATGACTGATGCC
>CACZHN010000081.1:747-10719 GCA_902780985.1 uncultured Lachnospiraceae bacterium
TTATACGATTTGCCACGACAGCACCTCCTTCCGCTGAAAATGAAAAATGCCCGGATAGATCCGAGCATGAAAAAGGCATCAGCCGATATGACTGATGCCAAATAAAAATGTTGTTTTGTTATTGGAATCTATAAGGCGTGCCCGCCAGATACCTTTATAACCTGACCTGTCAGCATTCCCGTGCTGACGGCGTTATCCATAATGCTCATGCTGTCTACCAGATGAATCTGCTGAAATACAAATCCGCAGTGGCGTCTTCTGAAAACTGCCAGCTTATCGTCGTTCATTCCCGTTATAGTTTCACCGGCATATTCTATGGTTCCGAGACTCGGTTTATCCATTCCCGATAATGCATAGAGAAGCGTTGATTTGCCCGCTCCCGAAGATCCCATGATAACCGTGAAATCACCTTTATATATTTCCATATCCAGATTTTTCAAAACATGCTGCTGCTTTCCACCCACCGAAAAGCTCTTTGACAGTTTATCTGTTTTGATAATTACTTCTTTACTGCTATGCTCTTTCATTTTTCCACCCTTTCCTTACGCTTCTTTTTCGTATAGATAAACAAACCTGCCTGCAGTCCTACAAACAATCCCCACAGCGCATCTCCCTGCAGATCTTTATAGATCTTATCCAGCAGCAGTACATTTTCAGGATTCTTAGGATCATAGGATATTTCTGTAGTCTCCATTTTTCTATACCTGTACCAGCCCTGTAAATGCATCTCTTCGTTGTACTCTGTACCATCCACATCATATCTGAGTCTTAAATCCGTTGCTTTATATGAGCTCTGCTTACGTGCCCCAGACTTAATTCTTTTATTAACCACATCGGTGACTACTGCATCAGTCTTTACACCGGAGACATAATCTACTATCTCTTTTACTGCCAGTATGCTTATTATGACCGTGATTATTATCATAACAGCCAGGTAGATTTTTACCCAATTATTATTCCGTAAAAACCAATTCTTTTGCTTTTCCATATTCTCCTCCATAAAAATAGGACCATACATTTCTGTATGATCCCAGTATATTCCTCAAGAGTTCTTAAATCTTTGTCTGTTTTTTAATTAATTTTAAAATCTCATCCCATCTTTACTCTTATGGTTACTGTGAGACCGCCGTCCCGGTTGGTGCAGGCCAGGCCGCCGCCCATCTTTTCCAGGAGGTAGCCGGATATGTAGAGGCCGAGGCCGGAGCCGTCTTTACCCTGTGCGTTGGAGCCTCTCTTAAACTTTTCGGTTATCATCTCCAGTTCGGATTCCGGGACTCCGCCGCCCTTGTCGCTTATATCTATGGCGAAGATCTTCTTATCTTCGAATCGGCTGGTGATCTCGATATCCGTTCCCGCATATTTATAGGAGTTGGCTATTATATTGGTTATAACCTGATTGATGCGCAGTCTGTCACAGACTATAACCGCATCTTTTATATCAAGTTTTTTAACCCGCTTCATGTAATCGGCTTCTCTCACCATCTGTATCAAGTCCTTTGATGAAAGGTCCTCCGGATTTACTTCCAGCTGTTCCAGTTCTTCAAGGGTTGCATGGAAGAGATTGGATATCAGTTTATCTATCTGATCCGCCTTGCCGTTTATCGAAGCTATGGTTTCTCTCTGCATATCATCCGCTGCATTAAGGCTCATTACATCCGCCATGGCCTTGATGGATGCCACAGGTGTCTTTATATCATGGGACAGCTCCGCCACAAGTTCCTTTCGGCTTCTGACCGCGGCTTCTTCCCTCTCTCTTGACGCCTTCAGTTCTTCACGCATGATGTCGAAGGCTTCGGTAAAGTCTCCGAATGCATTTCCTTTATCCATTTCCAGAGGAGTCTCCAGATCTCCCGAGGCAACTCTGGTGGCAAACTTCTTCATCTTTGCAAAAGGCTCTGTGACCCTCTTCTTCATGTATATCATATAGATGATGATCATAAGCAGCGCTCCCGCCATCAAAAGTCCGGCTGTCAGTGCATACTTTACGCTGTTGGCCTTCAGCTTTTCTCCGGAAGCATTATGGATGATCAGCTTTCCAACCACAGTTCCGTCTACTTCAATATCACGGATAATGTCATAATGCACGGTAGCCGCCGATACACTGTCCGCCATGTCTTCCCGTGTAAGCATAAGTACCTTAGATGAACTGTCTATGACAGCATAATCGAAGGATGTTTCCCGCTGCGCTAGTTCCCTCTCTTTTCCGCTTATCTCATCCCAGTTATCCTGAAGGCTTATGATAAAACGGTTTATCTCGGTGGCATCCGCATTCAGTTCACTATAATCACCGCCCTTTGCAATCCTTATACAAATGGCGGTGCTCATGATAATAAACAGTATTATATATATGATCAGGTATCTAATCTTCATAGTGCCTTCCCGCGGTTACGCTTCCGTATTAAAGATGAATCCCACGCCCCAGACCGTTTTTATGAACTTCGGATTTCCCGGGTCGTCTTCTATCTTCTCTCTTAAATGTCTGATGTGCACGTTCAGCGTCACATCACCCACAAACTGGGTATCCCATATCTTCTCGAAGAATTCGTCCTTCGATATGACTCTGTTGGGGTTGTTCAGCATGTAGACCAGAAGCTTATACTCCATGGCCTTCAGCGGCGTGTCGAGGCCATTCTTTTTTACGGAGGCGCTCTTCAGGTTGACCACTGCATTTCCGAGGGTTACGGTTCCTTCCGAATCCTTGGATTTATCGGATTTCTCCTCCGCAGCCTTACCTTCACTCTCCTCATATCGCTTCAGCTCTGCCTTAACCTTAGCCAGCAGAACTCCCAAAGAATAAGGCTTACAAATGTAATCGTCCCCTCCGATACTGAGGCCCAGCAGCATATCATCCTCCGCCGATCTGGCGCTTATAAAGAATATCGGAATATTCATGGTCTGTCTGATGGTCCGGCACAGCTCAAATCCGGAATCCTCTCCCAGATTGATGTCCAGAAGCACCAGTGAGCAGGTATTCTCCTCGAAGAATTCCAGTGCGGACTTCGCATCCAGAACATATGCCGTTTCCACTCCCGACAGATTAAAATACTTTGCCGTATATTCGGAAAGCTCCACTTCGTCATCAACTACAAGTACGCTGTAATGCATACCAACCTCCTATATCTCAAAAAATGTGCCACATCAGTGGCACATTTTATGTCAACTAATTCTTATTATAATCGCTTTATAAATCTCAGCTGATTCTTTTCGGATGTATATCCGAGATGCTTATAAAATTCATGAGCTCCGCTTCTGGATGCGCCGGAATTAAGTCTCATAAGGGCGATATCATTTTCATTTGCCCACTCCTCGGCTTTTTCTACCAGAGCTTTGCCTATTCCTTTTTTTCTGAACCTGCTGCTTACCGCAAGTCCCAGAATATTTGCCATTGTCTCAAAGTATAAAGTATTATACCTTTCAACATGGATAAATCCGGCGATAGCATCGTCCACTACCGCAACAAATACCGCTTCTCGCTCCGGCTCAAGCTGATTTATCCTCATCTTTACCAGAGTCTTGTCGCACTGATATCCCAGATCCTCACAGCATATCAGGCATACCTTGGCCGCATCGGTTTCCGCCACCGGCCTTACAATAACAGTATCCATACTGTCCATATTTAATTACCCCCGTTACTCTGAGGTGTTACTCATGTCACCGTCAATTAACTTATGATATTTCTCCTTCTCATCATACATAGATTTATCGGCTTTATCTATGTAATCCTTAATAGTTCCCTTATCATCCGGCTCTATTATAGTATATCCGATACTTGCATGAAGCAGGAATTCCAGATTATGAGAATTGAAATCCTTGGTCATGTTCTCATTCAGATTTTTAACACCGGCTTCGATCTTACTTATCTCAGGACAAGGTCCCACAGCTATAAACTCATCTCCGCCGTACCTGCCGAAAAGCCATCCGTCCGGCGCATGCTTCTTGAAAGCTTCCGCCGTGGCCTTTATGGCGAAATCGCCCTTCAGGTGGCCGTAGACATCATTTATAGTCTTCATACGGTCAATATCCGCAAAGACGAAGATGGAACGCTTTCCCTCTTCTTTCTGCTTCGATATAAATTCATACAGAACCTTCTCGCATCCCGTACGGTTGTAAAGTCCGGTAAGTGCATCCGTCATATAGATACGTCTCAGTTTCTTATTTTTTCTATCCAGGAAGATATGACGCCTCATACTGAAAAGCAGGGCATTCATGCTCTTCACATACTTGCTGAGTCCTATATCATACATGATCTCCGGATGGTTCTTAATTGCCACATAGCCTATGATATAGTTCAGATAATTCAGCGGAGCAAAGACAAATGTATTCGACTCCCCTTCTTTATGAACATATTCCGGATAAAGCTGTCTGGAATCAAAATGATAGATGGTCTTCTTCTCACCGTCTCTTAATTCATACAGTACATCCATGTCGGAACTGTATCCTCTGATCCTGTCAGGATATTCATCATCATCCATTTCAAAGAACTCAGGCTCTGTACAGAGACAGTAGTCATTTCCGAACATCGGGATATCCGGAATATTTCCCATTCCTTTGTTGTAGAAATCCGTCTTTCGGGTTGAAAGTGAAAGAGGTATCTGCAATCTCTGGAAATGCAGGTCCATGATACTGTTCTTAAGATTATCGAAGTAAGTATTTCTTATACTTAAAAATCTGTTCCTGTCGATTTCAGGATCTGCTTTACATCCGCAGCTTTCCGAAGGAACAAAATATGAATCATAGGTTTCGACAAAACGCTCTTCCGGATGTGCCATCTGATACTTAAGCTTATCGTAGGCGATTTCTCCGAACTTATCCCAGCCTCTGGAAACCGTTGCCATAATAGGGAATGTTCTCTGACCGTCCTTTATCATATCAAAGCCTGTCAGAAGAACGTCCTTCGGCGCATCAAATCCGTGTTCGACCAGTGCATAATTGCTTCCCAGTGCTAAAAGATCGTTGGCACATACTATGGCATCCGGCAGTTCCTTACCCTCATTCAGATAATTGTTCATTGCAAGATATCCGCCATAGAAACTGAAGTCACCGTCTACCTCATCAAAAAGTTCCAATCCGTGTTCTTTGAGCACGTCAATAAGCGCCTGACGCCTTGTCAGGTTCTCAACATTTCCCTTTACACCGTTAACATACACGAATCTTTTAGCTCCGTGATGTTCTACCAGATGTTTTGCAAGATCGTATACACCTTTATAATTCTCGGATTTAATACATGACATGTCGGGGACTTCGACTTCGAGTGAAAGCATAGGAACGCCTGCCCGCTGAAAACGAGCGCAGACGCGCTCCTGTTCATCAGGAAAGTTATAAGTGTTTGTGAGCATAATAGCGCCGTCAAAATCGGCGGGATCCGGTAAGTGGAATATGTTGAGCTGGCACTTGTTCTGCAGTTCATGATCCATCTGAGATGTGTAAGTTACAAATACAAATATGTCCACCCCGTCTTCTTTTGCTTTTTTTTGCAGCCCCGTAATTACGAGTTCAATGAATTCATTGCTGAATCCATTTGTAAAAACAGCAATTCTATTATTCATTTTGCGTCCCCCATAGATAATCATATTATAACAAAATATGTATTTGAATAAAATAAAAAAAATGTGCCACTGTCGCGGCACATTTTTAATATAGTTATGTCAACTCGTTGTCTTCCGTATACATCTCATTTATCTCTTTTATGTCCTTCTTAAGATCCCTATATGCCGCCGTAACTATGATCACATGGCATACCGCATATCCCGAAAGGGTTCCTATAAGGGCCGACGGATAATGGTGAAGCTGCCACAGGAATATGGTAACTCCTACGCAGAATCCTCCCGTTATCACAAAGTATATAAGGCTCTGGATCACAAATCCCAACCTCGGGACCTCATATATAAATGTAGTTGTCGCAAATACAAATCCTATCAATCCGTACAGGATGATATTCACGTAGGTTGCCATGACCGATGTCGGGAACAGTGCAATAAAGTTCGGCGACATGGATACAAATCCTTCGGCACCGCACATATTTGCGATTATATCTATCAGAAGGTTGATGATCAGTCCGAAGAAAGCCGATATGGCAAAACTGAACAGTCCTCTTTTCAGTGATTCTTTCATGCTCTGTTCACCGTCCTTTCCGATTGAAGTCTCGCCTTAAGCTTCGATACATTTCTTCTGGAAGCATAAGTCTCGTAACCGTTCTTCATGATGATCCTGATGGTTCCCGTGATGCTCATATCAAGGCTTCTTATCTTCCTGATATTCACGATCTCCGACTTGGATATCCTGATAAAATGCTCCTTCGTAAGCTCCTCCAGCTCGTACAGCTTGTTGGGAACAACGTAGCACTCCTTCTCTCCCCTGGCCATAACTCTCTGGCCTTCCGAATAGAAGGAAATGATCTCCGCAGGAAGAAGCATACGGTGATTGCCCTTTTCATCCGTTCCCGGAATCTTCTCATCATACATCGTATGAAGCTCGGCTGAGATTCTCTTTACCTCGTCGCTTAACTCGTTACTGCAGATATGAAGTTCAATCTCTGAATATTTGCTGCTTATCTCGGTTTTGATATTCATAGCAAACTCTCCATCTCTCTTATCTGTGACTGATAAAAGTATAAGAGATTCCGGCATTCATTTCAAGCAAGCTCTTATCTCCCTGACATTTCCAAGCTTAAACTTATCTGCCGGAAATGTACAGCTTCGGTACACGAACGGTCAATATCCGGAAATGAACGGCAGATTAGATGCCTGTAAGGGTAAATCTCACCGCATCCACCAGTCCGTGGCTTACCATGGCTGAGGTGATATCCCTCTTCCTCTGAAGAATAGTGAAAGGAATTCCGAAAAGCAGGCAGAGAAGGATTGTGGGATATAATCCGTAACCGTGGCTTACGGTATGAGGCACGCTCATCATAAAGTACATAGTGAAGCTCTGAAAAAGGTTCATCTTCTCATCCTTGGCAAAATAGATACAGTACGCCATGAATACGGCTCTGTAGACTATCTCCTCAACTATTCCCGGATTAATACAGAGCAGGATCTTCCATAAAGAAAACTCAAAACCTATTTCTTCATGTGACAGGTATGAGAGATATGTATTTATCACCGACAGCACCGCTCCCGCTGCAACCGCGATCATAAGACTTTTAACCAGCGGATGTTTTCCCTCTTTCGAAATCATCCTGCAGCCGCTATGCTTTTCCGCAACGGAAAAAACGGCAAGTGCCGATATAAGAGTCGGGATTCCTGCGGTCAGTATTCCGTATATAAGTATCTCGGGTTTTCTCATATATCCCAGATATGCCACAGTACCGAGTACGGCAAATAATGCCGACCAAACCATATGCTTCCCGCCGGGTCTTCCGTTCTTTATGAGCAGATATACCGAAAGCCCCGCCGAGATATATGCCACTACGTGCCAATAACTTATGTCAACCATAAGTCTGACTGCCATAAAGAGAATAAAGATCAACCAAAGAACAGTGTCATGTTTTTTCATCCGAATGCTCCTTTAATATGCATACTACTCTACATGCATACCTTAGCATCCGGCTCTTGAACCAAACATAACACTGCCTTAAATCTTCCTTAAATTTTTAATTATATATCCGCAGCCCTGTGTAACATCATGGTCTACGGCAATCTCCGCTCCGTGAAGCTCCGCTATTCTTTTCACTATGGCAAGTCCCAGGCCGCTTCCCGTACTCTTATCCGCGTTCCCGCGATAGAACGGCGTGAATATCTTATCCCGATACTCATTCGGTATACCCACTCCGTTATCGGAAATCCTGATCTCCGCTTCGGAGCCGTCATATCTTATGTCAACCGAAATCTCCGTTCCCAAAGGATTATACTTCATGGAGTTTTCGAAGAGATTATCATATATTCTCCTGAAAAGCTCCCTGCTGAGATTTACATTTATCTCCTCATCCGGGATAGACAGGCTGTAACCGACGCCCCTGTCTTCGAATTTCGGAATGTACTCCGCTATGACCTGTCTTGTATATTCACAGATATCCGTCACTTCCATGTTGGGGCTGTAACCCGCGCTTCCCAGTTTGGAATAAGTAAAGAGGGCCTGCAGCATCTCATTGGATCTTACGGAATTATCATAGATCATCTGAAGATAATCCCGTCTCTTTGATTCATCCTCAACGCCCTCCAGAAGCATCTCGCTGTAGCCCTGCACGCTTGCCAGGGGAGTTTTCAGATCATGGGAAAGCTCAGAAACCAGAAGCATTCTCTTTTCTTCCTCGGCCTTCCTGAGTTCCTGCTTCTCCTTCAGTTCTCCCGCCAGATGGACCATGGCACGGTTTAATCCGTCCAGTTCCTCCGTCTCACCGGCCGAAACCCGGATATCAAACTCGCCGTCTTCCAGCCTCTTCGCTTCTCTTGATACCGCCTCCACCGAATCTGTGACACGCCTGGCCGCTCTCTTGGAATAAACTACCACGAATATGATGAGAGCTATCACATATACGGAAAGTATGATGAGGAACATCGCCTTTGTGGATCCGTAACCCTTCGCCTCCGGATTGCTGTCATATGTCAGGTCAAATGTAACGGCCCTCGGGATCCTCAGTACCAGCCAATAACCCTGTTCCCCCTCCATATAGGCAGCATCGTAGCGATACTTGGAACTTTCTCCCATGGTCTTCAGGTACTGTGTCCATTCAGCCGTCGTAAATGCAGTCTTATCCGTAATAGCCTTTCCTGCCAGAGGGATCACATTTAAATCCTTATCCACTGCCATGGCACTGCCGCCGGCTTCTTCTATATCCGAAACATCTATATCATAATAGGACGCTTTCAGCCGCCGGGATGCCTCCAGCTTTACGGGTTCGCCTCCGCCGAAAATCCCCTGCACCAGCATAAGCAGCACCAAAGGAAGAAGCGCAAATCCCAGAGTTGCGAATATCACTCCCAGAAATCTGCGCCTTAAATATTTTCTTGTAGATTGTATTCTTTTATTCAACCGAATCTGTACCCGATTCCCTTCAATGTCTCGATGTGCTTATTCTCTTCATCTTCTATCTTCGAACGCAGATGGGATATCTGAACCATGATGGTATTGTCATCGTACATATACTCATCTTCCCAGACTCCCTGATATATCTGCTTCTTTGTAAGCACCCTGCCTCTGTTTTCAGCAAAATATTTCAGAAGATGATATTCCTTGGCATTCAGAATCAATGTTTCTCCGTCCTTCTCGATGACACCACTGCCGAAATCCATTCGAAGATTACCGCAGAGGATTACATTTCCACCTGTGGATTCAGTCTTTATATGACGCTTTTGTACTTCTATCCTGGCCAGCAGCTCACCTCTTCCCCAGGGCTTTACCAGATAATCATCCGCTCCCAGTCTGAGACCGCTGACCTTATCCAGCTCGTCTCCTCTCGCGGTGAGAAGTATGACCGGCATTTCCGAGGTTTCACGGATCTTTGTCAGCAGCGACAATCCGTCCATAACAGGCATCATGATATCCAGGATAGCTATGTCGGGAGAAGCGCTGTTAAAAAGCTCCAGTGCTGCCCTGCCGTCTTCAGCCTGCAGAACTTCGTATCCGGCTTCTGTCAGCTGATCCGTAAGAAGTTTTCTCAGATCTTTTTCATCTTCTGCAATAAGTATTTTCATAATCCGTCTCCTTATCTCCCCCTATTATATGATATACTTGTGAATTATTGAACCTTTTTCGAACAGCAGACAATTTTATTATATAAATCTTATTCAGGAGATGGTGGTCATGAAAAAGTTTCTTGCGACCGTGGCGATAATCATCGCTGTCATAGCGGTCATATGTTTTATCGGAGTTTACAAGTATACAAGCAATGTACCGAAGCTGACACTGAAGTATAAAACCTTCAATGCTATGTGCGGCAGTAGCTGCAATCTGTCGGATCTGGTGGATGTGAAGTGCAAGGGAGATTACGCTCTTCAGGGCTACATAATGGATACAAACATTTCTAATGCTTCT
>CACZHN010000081.1:10749-11345 GCA_902780985.1 uncultured Lachnospiraceae bacterium
AGATACTTCCGAATATATTCATTTGTCTATTGTCGGAGTAGGGAAACGTTCTGAAGGAGGAAAGCCCGTTGAGGCTTATATTTTCGTCGCATTCAATGATGAAGAGCAGGAAGAGATACGTCAAAATGCAGTCGAGACTTATGCCGTAATAGATAAGTATCTTCACGAAGAGTTCTTCACCGAAGCAAACAACACGGACCTCGAAAGATCTCTTTTTACAAGCTGCTACAACACCGAGAACGAATTCGGTGTTGCCAGAGATATGACAGAAGAACTCTTTTCCGAGTACATAGAAAAGTTCAACGGTGCTGTCCTTACGGGCGTTATCGCATTTTACGGTGATGAGCCCTTTACCCATCGTGACGAGAAAATCCCGAATACATATTATGCCTTATATAAAACCGCCGACGGAAAGGATCTGTATCTTACCGTCAGCGGTACCGTGGACAGGGATTCAAATGTATCACTCCGTGTAAAAGAAGAAGCCCCCGATAGCGGAGGCTCCCGTACTTACGACGTTGAAAAAAGATCTATAGAAATTTCCGCGGCCGGCACGGATTTCACCAGAGAATACGGTTCCGTAAAAGCCGGTGACG
>CACZHN010000082.1 GCA_902780985.1 uncultured Lachnospiraceae bacterium
TAATAAATTTTTAAAGATATAAGAGAGGAAAAATTATTATGGACTACAATGAGATGAGTTTAAAGCTTCATGAGGAGTGCGAAGGAAAGCTTGAGGTTGCGCTCAAGTGTTCACTTGAGAACAAGGATGATCTGTCTACAGCATATACTCCGGGTGTTGCAGAGCCATGCAGAAAGATTCATGAGAATCCTGAAGATGCTTACAAGTATACATTAAAGCAGAATACTGTTGCTGTCGTATCAGACGGTACAGCAGTTCTCGGTCTCGGAGATATCGGGCCTCTTGCAGCTATCCCTGTTATGGAAGGTAAGTCCGTTCTTTTCAAGAAGTTCGGTAATGTTGATGCTTTCCCAATCTGCCTTGATACAAAGGATGTAGATGAGATCGTTGAGACAGTTAAGCGTATAGCACCTTCTTTCGGTGGTATCAACCTTGAGGATATCTCAGCACCTAGATGTTTCGAAGTTGAGGAGAGACTTAAGAAGGAACTTGATATCCCTGTATTCCATGATGATCAGCACGGAACAGCTATTGTATGTACAGCAGGTCTTACAAATGCGCTTAAGATCGTAGGAAAGAAATGGGAAGATATCAGTGCCGTTATCTCAGGAGCAGGTTCTGCAGGTATCTCAATCTGCAAGCTTCTTCAGAAGTTCGGTATCGGAAATGTAGTCCTTGTTGACAGCCAGGGTGCTCTTGTTGACGGAGATCCGCGCCTTAACCCTGCAAAGCAGGAAATCGCAGCTGTTACAAATAAGAATAAGGAAACAGGAAGCCTTGCTGATGTTATCAAGGGCAAGGATGTATTCATCGGTGTATCCGCACCGGGACTTGTTACAGCAGATATGGTTCGTACTATGGCTAAGGATCCTATCATCTTCGCTATGGCAAATCCTACACCGGAGATCATGCCTGATGAGGCAAAGGAAGGCGGAGCAAGAATCGTTGCAACAGGACGTTCGGACTTCCCTAACCAGATCAATAACGTACTTGTATTCCCAGGTATCTTCAGAGGGGCACTGGATGCAAGAGCAACAGCTATCACAGAGCCTATGAAGGTTGCTGCAGCAAAGGCTATCGCATCTATCGTATCCGACGAAGAGCTTTCAGAGGATTACATCATTCCTGATGCATTCAATGAGAAGGTTGCACCTGCGGTTGCAAAGGCAGTTGCGGATGAGGCTGTTAAGTCAGGTATCGCAAGAAAGTAAGTATATAAGTAATTAGGAGTTACTATGGGTGATATTCAAAAGCTGACCGCAGTACAGAATGCGGTAAATAGTGTAATTAAGGGTAAGGAACATGTTGTTGAGGAGGTTCTGGCTGCGATCATCGCAGGCGGACATGTTCTGATGGAAGATATTCCCGGCGTCGGCAAGACCACTCTTGCGATGACTTTCGCAAGAGCGCTGTCGCTGGATTATAAGAGAACTCAGTTTACACCGGACGTTCTTCCGAGTGATATTCTGGGATTCTCCATGTATAACAGTGCCACAAAGGAATTCGAGTACAGACCGGGAGCGGTTTTCTGTAATCTTTTCCTTGCGGACGAGATCAACCGTACCAGCCCGAAGACTCAGTCTGCGCTGCTGGAGGTAATGGAAGAGGGAACGGCCACCGTGGACGGTGTTACCAGACCGCTTCCTGATCCTTTTACGGTTATCGCTACCGAAAACCCATACGGTTCATCCGGAACCCAGATGCTTCCGGAATCACAGCTGGACAGATTTATGATCTGTGTATCCATGGGTTATCCTGAGCATGACGATGCAGTTGCTATCCTTAAGGGAAATGCACTCAATCCGGTAAGTCATGTAACACCGGCTATGGATCTTGAAGAGCTTAAAGCCGTCAGAAAAGAATGCAACGATCTCTTTATAAGAGACGAGATATATGAATATATAGTAGATATCGTAGAAGAGACAAGAAGAAACACTCTCTTCTCTATGGGGGCGAGTCCGAGAGGAACGATAGCTATTTTAAAGATGGCCAAGGCTATGGCTATCATTGATAACAGGGATTTTGTTACGGCGGAAGACGTACAGAAAGTAGTAAGAACAACACTCGGCCACAGAGTTAAACTGGGACAGCGCTCAAGAGCCGAAGGCATAGATATGGACAAGGCGATAAGGATACTTCTCGAGACCATAAGAGCACCGAGAAGCTGATCTGAAATAGGGGGAAGCATAAATTGTCAATAACAGATTACGAGAAAGCGAAAAGGTTAGGCGACAAGGCTGTCCGTGCCGATCTGGTAAAAGGCCGCAGCCCGTATCTTCCTGTGCTGGATGATATAATTCAGAAGGAAGAGATAATAGGAGAGACAAATCTCGGTCTGGTAAACATTCCTTTGGACCGGGTTATCGGAACAAGTACCGCCGGCAGGACAAATGCATTTGCCAGGAACTTTATGCCTATCATGGACATGAATACGGAGTTCGGCGTTAAGTGGGCCATGCTCTGTGATGCGCATATAGCAGAGGGTATTCATGATGCCATCAAGGTATATGAATTCATGAATTACTTCTATGTTGTGGAAGGCAACAAGAGAGTCAGTGTGCTCAAGTACTTCAATGCGGATTCCATTCCGGCTTTCGTTACAAGAAAGATTCCTAAACTGTCTGACCGAAAAGACATCAAGATATATTATGAATTTATGGACTTCTATAAGAAGACCGGAGTCAATTACATCTGGTTTTCAAATGAAGGAAGTTTTGCGCGCCTTATAAATGCGGTGGGCATGGACGGTGATCATCAGAATATCAGTACCAGCACCGCATCATCCAGTAACGCGGATTCGGCCGACGGTTCCGGTGCCGTAACAAGAACGGAGTTTGGAAAGGTCTGGAGCGAAGAGACAACTCTGGAATTCAAGGCTGCATACTACAGATTCGAAAGCGCCTTCAAGGAGCAGAAGGGTGATACCCTTATGCACATTACAACAGGCGATGCATTTCTGGGGATGATAGATATTCTGGGCTTCGGTGCCGTAAGGGAACTGTCCCAGAATGAGATGAAGCAGGGCATAAAGGATATATGGCAGGAGTTCCTGGTTATGGAGGAGCAGTTTGAGGTAGAAGTATCCCTTAATCCTCCGGAAGCCAAGAGGTCCATCATATCCCATATACTTCCGCAGCAGTATTCGGCAGCAAAGCCGCTGAAGATTGCATTTATCTATGACAGACTGAAGATTGCATTTATCTATGACAGAGAACCGGATTCTTCCGACTGGCTTTATGCACATGAGCTGGGAAGAAATCATATCAAGGAAGTTTTCGGCGACAGGATAAGCACCCTGAAGATCACAACGGCAAAGACCGAGCAGGATGCTATCGATGCCATGGAAGAACTGATCGAGAAGCAGGGAGTTGAGGTTATATTTACAACCACAACGCGTCTTATCGATGCCAGCCTTAAGACGGCCATCAATCATAAGAACGTTAAGATACTCAACTGTTCCCTGAATACATCTCACAGATATATCAGAACTTACTATGCAAGACTTTACGAGGTTAAGTTCCTGGCGGGTGTTATCGCGGGAGCGCTTACCGAGACCAATAAGGTAGGATATGTAGCGGATTATCCTATCTTCGGAAATGTAGCGAACATAAATGCATTTGCTCTCGGAGCCCTTATGGTCAATCCGAGATGTAAGGTTTATCTTAAGTGGACTACCCTTAAGGAAAACCACAATATAGATGATATATATAAATCTCTTGAAGAGGACGGTGTGGATTACATTTCCGATCAGGATATGATCACACCGAACAACGCATCCAGAAGATTCGGTCTTTACAAACTGACCGAAGACGGACCGGTGAACATGGCGATGCCGGTTTATAACTGGGGCGTGCTGTATGAGAAACTGATAGATCTGATCCTCCGCGACTCATGGGCAACGGCGGATTCCAATACGGAAGGCAAGCCTATCAATTACTGGTGGGGACTGTCTTCGGGAGTGGTGGATCTTATCATTTCCAAGAAGCTTCCTATGCAGGCGGCAAGACTGGTTCATACACTTAAGGTTATGATGAGGTCCAACCGTTTCGTGGCATTCGGTGGCGGGATCGAATCCCAGGACGGCACTATGCATGCGGGAGTTGACCAGGAGCTTGATATAGAAGATATCATCAAGATGGACTGGCTGTGCAGCAATGTAGTAGGAAAGATTCCTTCAAAGGAAGAACTTAGAGAGAGGGCTCGCCCGATCGTAGAACTGAAAGGCGTAAAACAAGAAGAAAATGAAGATACTGTTACTGGCTGACTTAGAATCTAGATATTTGTGGGATTTTTTCGAGAAATCCAAGCTGGAAGGGCTTGATCTCGTGCTGGCGGCAGGGGATCTGGCACCGCAGTACCTGTCATTTATTGCGACTTATACCACCGCACCGGTTTTGTATGTGCACGGAAATCATGACACCTGTTATGATACGACACCGCCGGACGGCTGTATATGTGTGGATGATACGGTCTATACTTATAAAGGGCTCAGGATCATGGGGCTTGGCGGAAGCATGGCCTATAACATGAGTGAGTATCAGTACACCGAGAAGGAAATGAGGAAACGATACAGAAAGCTCTGGTTCAAGATCAGGAAGGCGGGAGGTGTGGATATTCTTCTGACCCACAGCCCGGCCCGGGGAATCAATGATCAGGACGATCTTCCTCACAGAGGATTTGAGGTGTTTAAAGATATCATGGATGAACATCATCCGAAGCTCTTTGTTCACGGACATGTTCATCTGAATTACGGAAGAAATGTAAAGCGTGAAGATACATATAAAGAGACCAGGATCATAAATGCATTTGAAAGGTATACGATAGAGATATGATAGAAAGTGTTGAGATTAACGAGCTTATAGATAAGTATGTGGAGTTCTGCGGAGACAGCGGACAGATCGACCAGACTCTTTATAAGAAATTTGATGTTAAGAGAGGCCTCCGTGATTCGGACGGAAAGGGTGTCCTTACGGGACTTACCGAGATATCCGATGTTAACGGATTTAAGGACATAGACGGAGTAAGAACTCCTATAGACGGAGAGCTGTATTTCCAGGGCTACAACGTAAAGTCTCTGGTAGACGGTTTTTACGGAACATGCCACGGCTTCGAAGAGACCATATTTCTTCTTCTGTTCGGCGAACTGCCGACAGAGTCTCAGTTAAGTGAGTTCATGAAGGTCATCGGAAGTCTCAGACCGCTGCCTGATAACTTCAACAGAGACGTTATCATGAAAGCTCCGAGTCACAACATAATGAACGCACTTCAGAGATGCGTTCTTACATTATATACATACGATGAAGATCCGGATAACATTTCCATCAAGCATGTGTTGGAACAGTGCCTTGGTCTTATCGCACGTTTTCCGGTTATAGCCGCATACGGTTATCAGAGTTACAGACATAAGTTCCACGATGCCAGTCTGGTCATTCACAGACCGAAGCCGGAACTTTCCACAGCCGAGAATATCCTCAGACTTCTTCGTTCGGATCCAAAGTACACCGAACTGGAAGCTGCAGTTCTGGATATCTGCCTTGTGCTTCATGCAGAGCACGGCGGTGGTAATAACTCTACATTTACATCTCACGTTATTACCACTTCGGGAACCGATACGTATTCAACCATCGCAGGTTCTCTGGGATCCCTCAAGGGACCGAGACACGGTGGTGCTAATCTTAAGGTTCAGCAGATGTTTGCCGATCTGAAGAGTAACATTTCCGATTGGGAAAATGATAAGGAGATAACAAATTACCTCCAGGGACTTCTGGACAAGAAGGGATTCGATCATTCCGGACTTATATACGGAATGGGACATGCCATCTATACACTGTCCGATCCGAGAGCAGTCATCCTTAAGGAATATGCAAGACGTCTTTCGGAAGAGGGAGGATTCGAAAAGGAATTTGCTCTGTATGACAGAGTTGAGAATATAGCTAAGAAGCTTATCATGAAGAACCGCGATATGAAGAAGCCTGTATGTGCAAATGTAGACTTCTACAGCGGACTTGTATATACCATGCTCAGGATTCCTATGGAGCTGTTTACACCGATCTTCGCCATTGCGCGTATCGCAGGCTGGTCGGCACACAGGATCGAGGAACTGGTGAACAACGGAAAGATCATCAGACCTGCATATAAGTATGTGGGCGAGCATAAAGAATATCTGCCTATCGAAGAACGCGACTGGTAGAATATAGTAGAGGAAATATTATGTGGATAGCAGACAGATGGAAAGATTATGAAGTTATAGATACTTCCGAAGGGGAGAAGCTGGAGAGCTGGGGAGGATACATCCTGCTCAGACCGGATCCTCAGGTTATATGGAATACGGAGAAGAATTCTCCGGAGTGGAGAAAACTGAACGGACATTATTTCAGAAGCAACAAGGGCGGCGGAGAGTGGAAAACCTACAACCTGCCGGAGGAGTGGAGCATAGGCTACGACCTCAGTATAGGAAAGCGCCTTACATTTAACCTTAAGCCTTTTGCTTTTAAGCATACGGGACTTTTCCCGGAGCAGGCTGCTAACTGGGATTGGTTTTCTTCTATTATAAAAAAGGCAGTTGATGAAGAGGGAAGGACTGCGGACAGCGATAAGCCGGTGAAGGTTCTCAATCTTTTCGCATATACCGGCGGTGCTACCGTTGCTGCGGCAGCGGCAGGAGCCAGAGTTACCCATGTGGATGCATCCAAGGGAATGGTAGGATGGGCAAAGGAGAATGCCGTATCTTCCGGATTGGGAGATGCACCTATCAGGTGGCTGGTAGATGACTGTAAGAAATTTGTTGAGCGTGAGATAAGACGCGGCAACAAGTACGACGGAATCATTATGGATCCGCCATCCTACGGAAGGGGACCGAAGGGTGAGATCTGGAAGATAGAAGAGGCTGTATATGAACTGATAGGACTTGCGGCAGAACTCCTTTCGGAGGATGCACTGTTCTATCTGGTCAATTCTTATACCACCGGCCTTCAGCCGGGAGTGCTTTCTTATATGATAGGAAGCACGGTAGTTAAAAAATACGGAGGAAGAGTGGAATCATCCGAGCTCGGACTTCCGGTAAGAGATTCGAACTATGCACTGCCGTGTGGGGCGGCGGGCAGATGGTGCTCTAAGTAGCTGATACATAGGAGAAGGGGATGAGAAAATGTATGATGTATTGGTTGTAGGCGCCGGGGTTACAGGGTGCGCCGTAGCAAGAGAGCTTTCCAGGTACAGACTCAGCATCTGTGTTCTGGAAAAGGAAAGCGATGTATGTGAAGGAACCAGTAAGGCCAACAGCGGGATCGTTCATGCGGGATTCGATGCCGCAGCGGGAACACTGAAGGCCAGGCTGAACGTCAGGGGCAGCAAGATGATGCCGGAACTGGCGGAGAAACTGGAGTTCGGATTTTACAGAAACGGGGCCATGGTCCTTTGTTTTGATGCGTCCGAAACAGACGGGCTGAAGAAGCTGTACGACAGAGGCATCGAGAACGGTGTGGAAGGCCTGTCTCTTCTTACGGGAGACGAGGCGCGAGCTCTGGAACCTGCTTTGGGCGAAAATGTAGCAGGTGCGCTTCTTGCGGAAACCTCGGGAATCGTGTGTCCGTTCGAGATGACGATCGCCCTTGCGGAGAACGCATACGCAAACGGTGTTGAATTTAAGTTTAATACCGAAGTAAAGAATATCACCGCAACGGATACGGGCTATTCCGTTGAAACAGGTGACGGCATGATCGAGGCAGGCATTATCGTAAATGCAGCGGGAGTTTATGCCGACGTAATCCATAACATGGTCTGTGACGAGAAGATGAAGATCATGCCGAGAAGAGGTGAGTATTATCTTCTGGACAGCGATACAGGATCCATCGTATCAAGAACTTTATTCCAGATGCCGACAAAGATGGGCAAGGGAGTTCTGGTAACTCCGACAGTACACGGAAATCTTCTGGTTGGACCGACGGCCGAGAACCTTGAAGATAAGGATGATACTGCAACCACTTCGGCGGGACTGGGCGAGATCAAAGCTAAGGCGGCACGGTCCGTCAAAGATATTCCTTTTAACAAGACAATAACCAATTTTTCGGGACTCAGAGCTGTAGGTGAGTCCGGGGACTTTATTATAGAAGAAACAAGAAAAGGTTTCGTGGATGTTGCCGGAATAGAATCTCCGGGACTCAGCAGTGCGCCGGCCATAGCGGAGTATGTGGCTGAACTGCTTTCAAAGAGTATTATATTAGAAGAAAAAGAAAGCTTTATCGATACGAGACAGGGGCTGAAGCATTTTGTTCAGCTTTCGAGAGAAGAGCAGAATAAACTTATAAGCGAGAATCCCGCATACGGAAATATAGTGTGCAGATGCTGTACGGTTACGGAGGGAGAGATACTGGATGCTCTGAACCGTCCGCTGGGAGCAACTACACTGGATGGTGTAAAGAGAAGAACGGGAGCCGGCATGGGAAGATGTCAGGCGGGCTTCTGTTCACCGAAGGTAATGGCACTCATAGCCGAGAAACTGGGAATATCCATCGGCGATGTTAAAAAGCATTAGTATGTGAGGTGTGTGCGATGAGGGAATACGATCTGGTTATAATCGGAGGAGGCCCGGCCGGAATGGCAGCTGCCGTATCGGCAAAGAAGGCCGGACTCGATAATATAATTATCTTCGAGAGAGACAGTGTGCTCGGAGGAATACTGAATCAGTGCATACATAACGGATTCGGACTGCATACATTTAAAGAAGAGCTTACGGGACCGGAGTATGCCGAGAGATACAGTGACATGGTTAAGGAACAGGGCATAGCCTATGAGACGGGAACCATGGTGCTGGATATAGCGGAAGATAAGACTGTAACGATAATCAGCAGCACAAGAGGCGTGGAGAGTATCAGTGCCAAGGCTGTTATTCTTGCCATGGGCTGCAGAGAGAGGCCGAGGGGGGCTCTGGGAATACCGGGCTACAGACCTCAGGGAATATATACTGCCGGAACGGCACAGAGACTCATTAATATAGAGGGAGTTCTTCCGGGAAAGGAAGTTGTGATCCTGGGATCCGGAGATATAGGACTCATCATGGCGAGACGTATGACGCTTGAAGGAGCTCACGTTGCGGCCGTGTTTGAGCTTATGCCATACTCCAACGGACTGAACAGAAACATAGAGCAGTGTCTGAACGACTACGGCATCCCGCTTCTTCTGAGTCATACCATAACGGATATAAAAGGAAGAGATAAACTTGAGGGCGTTGTGGTATCCGAAGTGGAAGGCGGAAAACCGATACCGGGAACGGAACAGTTCTACCCTTGTGATACACTGCTTCTGTCTTGCGGACTTATTCCGGAGAACGAGCTTTCGAAAAGCTGCGGTATAGAGATAAATCCGCTCACCAACGGACCGGTAGTCAGCGATAAGCTGGAGACGGGCATCGACGGAGTCTTTGCCTGCGGAAATGTACTCCATGTCCATGATCTTGTGGACTTTGTATCAGCGGAAGCATCCAAGGCAGGAGAGAGTGCTGCGAAGTATGTGCTGGAAGGCAAGGATATGCATAAGGAAGAAACGGTATATAAGTTTATTCCGAAGAACGGAGTAAGATACACCGTTCCGAACAGCTTCTTTGCGGGAGAAGCAGAGGAAGATATACATTTGAGATTCAGAGTCACCGGGATATACAAAGGTGCAAGCATTGTGGTAAAATGCGGAGACAGAGAACTGCTGAGGAAGAAAACCCTGGTGCTTATCCCGAGTGAGATGCAGGATGTTGCCGTAAAGAAGGATATCATCTCGCAGGCCGACGGAGATGTGACTGTGGAAATAGAGGAGTAAGCTTATGACAAGAGAATTGACATGTATCTGTTGTCCTATGGGCTGCAGACTTAGTGTGGAAACAGAGGGAGATGAGATCATCTCCGTAACGGGTAATACATGTAAGCGCGGATACGACTACGCCATATCCGAACTTACCGCGCCTTCCAGAATGGTCACCTCAACAGTGAGAACTCCCGAGGGCGTCAGCATTCCGGTAAAGACCAAAGAACCTATACCGAAGGATAAGATATTCGAGTGTATGGAAGAGATAAAAGCCGCAGAGGCACATACTCCCGTACACGTAGGTGATATAATAGTAGAAAATGTTGCGGGAACGGACATTCCGGTGGTTGCAACAAGGACGCTTTAAAAAATTAAAAATTTATAAAAAAATCTCTTGCATTCTTCTGTCAGATGATATATACTACGTCTTGCTGTGACATTGATAGCGTTGAAGCGAAAGTTGCTGAAAGTAACCCTATGAAATCGGCATGTATGTGTTCTACGGAACACAGGGTTAGAACAGGTAATTTCGTGGAGCGAAGGTCAAGTCTAAGATATTTGACGACAAGTCACTGTACCGATAACCATCTGACAGAAGTCAGAGATGACGGGTGTTGAGGGCGTATATCGCCCTATTATCTTGCAGAATGCAGGAAACACTCGGGAGAGTTGTACAGTCACCGCTTGTCGTACTCATTAAAAAGTGCGAAAAGGAGGAGACTTTTTTTATGTCTAATCAGGTAATGAGAATCACATTAAAGGCATATGATCATACACTTATTGATCAGGCAGCTAAGGAAATCGTTGAAGCTGTTAAGGGAACAGGAGCAAAGGTCAGCGGTCCTATTCCGATGCCAACAAAGGTTGAGAAGGTAACAATCCTCAGAGCTGTTCATAAGTATAAGGATTCAAGAGAGCAGTTCGAGCAGAGAACCCACAAGAGACTTATCGATGTAATCAACCCAAACAAGGCTACAACAGATATTCTTAAGAAGCTTGATATATCAGCCGGTGTATACCTTGAAATCAAGGCTAAGTAAATCATAAAGCTGAATGTTGATTTAAATGTTAGTTACTAAAAAAGTACCTAATCATTAGTATGATTATCCTGGTGCCGAGGGGTAATCCGCTGTAATTCTATTAGGAGGAATTTTAAAATGAAGAAAGCAATACTTGCTGAAAAAGTCGGAATGACTCAAATCTTCAACGAGCAGGGACAGCTTGTTCCTGTAACAGTATTAAAGGCTGGTCCTTGCAGCGTTCTGCAGGTTAAGACAGTCGAGAATGACGGATACGAAGCAGTTCAGGTTGGCTTCGGTGAAGTTAAGGAAAAGATCGTCACAAAGGACGGATCTGGTAAAAAGGTAATCAGAAATCCTCACGGTGCTACAAAGGCAGAGGCTGAGCATGCTAAGAAGGCTGGACTTGATACAGTTCCTAAGTTCGTTAAGGAGTTCAAGTTCGAGAACGCTACAGAGTATGTTCCGGGTGAGACTGTTATCAAGGCTGACATCTTCGCAGAAGGAGATAAGGTTGATGTAACAGCTAGATCAAAGGGTAAGGGATACGCAGGTGGTCTTAAGAGACACGGCCTCAAGTCAGGTCCTTCAGGACATGGTTCAAAGTATCACCGTCATGCAGGTTCTAACGGATCAGCAACTACTCCGGGACGCGTTATGAAGGGCAAGAAGATGCCTGGACATATGGGAACTGAGCAGGTTACTGTACAGAACCTTGAGGTAGTTAAGATAGATGTAGAGAACGACTTAATCTTAGTAAGAGGAGCAGTTCCGGGACCTAAGAAGTCACTCGTATGTATAAAAGAGTCAGTTAAGGCTGGAAAATAAGCTTTACCGGAAGGAGGAAATAAAAAATGGCAAAAGTATCCGTTTATAACACCGATGGTAAAGAAGTTGAAACAATTGATTTATCAGATAACATTTTCGGTGTCGAGATAAATGAAACACTCGTTCATAAGGCAGTAGTTGCACACCTTGCAAACAGACGTCAGGGAACACAGAGCGCACTTACACGTTCAGAGGTTCGCGGCGGTGGAAAGAAGCCTTGGAGACAGAAGGGAACAGGTCATGCTAGACAGGGTTCCATCAGAGCTCCTCAGTGGACAGGCGGTGGTGTTGTATTTGCACCAAAGCCAAGAGATTACTCACAGAAGATGAACAAGCGTGAGAAGCAGATCGCTCTTTTCTCAGTGCTTACATCAAAGGTACAGGATGAGAAGTTCATCGTTGTAGATAACCTTGAGATGGATGCACCTAAGACAAAGGCTTTCGTACAGGTTCTTAACAACCTTAAGGCTGAGAAGGCGCTTGTTGTAACAAACGAGAAGAATGAAAACCTGGTACTTTCAGCTAGAAACATCCCTGATGTAAAGACAGTACCTACAAATGCAATAAATGTATATGACATCTTAAATCATGATTCACTCGTGATCACAAAGGATGCCGTAAAAGCTATCGAGGAGGTGTACGCATAATGGCAGATCTTAAGTATTATGATATTATCCTTAAGCCGGTTCTTACAGAGAAGAGTATGAACGCTATGGCTGAGAAGAAGTACACATTTCTTGTACATCCGGACGCTACAAAGTCACAGATCAAAGAAGCTGTAGAGAAGATGTTCGAAGGAACAAAGGTAGCAAATGTAAATACCATCAACTACGACGGAAAGACAAGAAGACGTGGTATGGTAACAGGTAAGACAGCAAAGAGCAAGAAGGCATATGTTCAGCTTACAGCTGAGAGTGCTGATATCGAGCTTTTCGAGGGTCTGTAAATCGAAGATAGCTTCGGCATAGAACAGACAAGATAAAATGAATACGGCACATAGGCCGGAAGAGAAAAGCAGATCATGATTATTGGTTGCTAAAGAGAGCAACCAGAGAAACGAATTTATATTCGAAAGGAGAAACCAGAAATGGGAATTAAGACATATACCCCATATACACCTTCAAGAAGAAATATGACAGGTCTTGATTTCGATGTAATCACAACATCAACTCCTGAGAAGTCACTTCTTGTATCTAAGAAGAAGACAGCAGGACGTAACAATCAGGGCAAGATCACTGTTCGTCATCATGGTGGCGGAAACAGACAGAAATACAGAGTTATAGATTTCAAGAGAAATAAGGATAACATCCCTGCAGTAGTTAAGACTATCGAGTACGATCCAAACAGAACAGCAAACATCGCACTTATAGCTTATGCAGATGGTACAAAGACATACATCCTTGCACCAAACGGACTTAAGGTTGGC
>CACZHN010000083.1 GCA_902780985.1 uncultured Lachnospiraceae bacterium
TGCGGTTATCTTTCCGTCTTTCACCACCAGACCGTGGTATCTGTTTATGAGAGCATTTACCTTTGCCAGAAGAACTTTGGTGGAAAAAGGTTTTGTGATATATTCGTCCGCACCGATCTCGTAGCCCGTTACGATGTCGCTTTCGCCTCCGAGGGCAGTGAGAAAAATGATCGGCACGTCATACTTGCCTCTTATATGCCGGCACACTTCCCAGCCGTCTTTACCCGGCATCATGATGTCGAGAATTACAATGTCATAATGGGTGCAGTCTGCATAGGCGCAGGCATCATTTCCGTTTTCCACGGCATCTATTTCAAAATCGTTTTTTCGGAAAAACATGGTCAGGATATCCCTGAGAGTTTTTTCGTCTTCTGCAAGCAATAAGCGATACATATCTTTATCCCCTTGAAATTTCAAACCAGAATTCGGTACCCTCCGAATCGCTGTAACAGCCGTACTTCGCATTGTGAAGATCCAGAATGGACTTGACCACGGCCAGACCGACTCCGCTGCTACTCATTCTATCACTTCGGGAACCGTCTGTCTTATAGAATATGTCCCATACCTTGGCAAGGTCCTTTTTGTCGATACGGGTTCCGTCGTTGATTATCGAAAACTTAACCTTGCTGCCGTGCTCCGAAAGTTTTATGCGTATGCTGTGATCGGCGTATTTATATGCGTTGGACACGAAGTTGCTGATGACGATATGCATCATTTCCGGATCCGCATATACGGGAAATGTATTCCTGCCCTCTTCTCCGGACACGGTTACTTCCAGCTTTCGCTCCCTGGCCAGATCATCCATTCTGTCTACTATGGATTCGGAAAGCGCCATAAGGTCAACCTTTTCACGGTTCACTGAAGATTTATCCGTACTGAGTTTGGAAAGATCCAGAAGCTTTGTTATGAGTCCCGACATATGGTCCACTTCCGATATGATCTTATCCGAATATTCCTTACGTTCGTTTTCGTCGATGTATTCCCAGTTTTCAACGCAGGCCTTTGTTATGGCCAGCGGAGTCTTAAGCTCATGCGCTATACCGCGGGTAAGCTTCTGACTTCTGATCTCGAAGCTTTTCTGATTCTTGTAAAGCTTTCTTATGGATATTATTGTTGCCGCTTCTATAAAGAGGAAGATCACCAGTGCAGCGATATAGAGGCTCCTGTTTTCCTTAAGAACGATGGTGAAAGGATGGAAATTCGTACAGGTTACCTTAACGTAGTTTCCGTCATCTACATTTGTAAGGACCACTTTTCTTGAAGTGAAAAATCCGTTTTCCTCCAGCAGAGTATCGTAGCGCTTGTCGCCGTTTCGGAAGTTCTCGATATATTCTTCACCCAGTTCTTTAGCTTCTTTGTTTCGTGCAGTCTTCAGATCGTTTATGTTGTACGCATATACTTCGGAATCGAAAGATTCGTTTTCAATATGGTAATTTGTCCCGATATTCCAATCGGAAAGATCGGCGGCATCCGCTTCATTTACAAAGACAGGTATGTCGATGTTATAAGTTCTTGAGGTACCGTTCAGGTTAAATGTAACGGTTCCGTCAAACATAAAAGTACCGTCATGACGGGCTCCTTCTATTACACATTCCTTGCTTTTGTCGCCGTTTACGGAGGTGATAAGTCTGTGGAAATATTCATCCGTAAGTAAAGGCTGATCTAAAAACATCATTCTGCCTGAATAAGTACGTTGTTCGCCGTCCTCGGAAGATACGACTTTCATGACTTCTATACAGTCACGGGTTTCGGCGATGAGTGAATAATCTTTTGCATCATAGATTCCGCTGTAGAATCCCACATCATCGACAGTGTCGTAGTCGTACTGCCAGGTTGTGTATGAATTCGCAATGTAGTTCGGCAGACTGAATTCTTCGGGAATTGTAATAACATTATCGTTTATTAGATATTCATCATAGAGTGGGTTCCAGTTAAAACGCGTCATATATCTGGAATTGGTGTCGCTGACTTTCTTTGTTGTAAAAACAGAAAGAAAGATGAGCAGCACCAGAAGGAAAAATGTGCAGTATATCGTTCCAAAGGTAAAATAATTCTTTTTCATAAATGCATTCTCCTTTAAGCATTTTTATCTTACAAAACGGAGTATAGAAAAAAGATGTGTAGTCTTTATGTACACATGTGGAAAAAGTTTTTTTGATGTAATAAAATAAAACTGAATTCAAACATGACATATAGATGACATGTTTAACGGTTTATTATATACACGGAGATGAGGTTTATGAAGATAGACAGACTCATAGGAATTCTATCGATACTTCTGCAGAAGGAAATGGTGACGGCTCCCGAGCTGGCGGAGCATTTCGAAGTATCCAGAAGAACGATCAACAGAGATATAGAAGCCCTGTGTCAGGCGGGTATCCCGATACAGACAACTCAGGGAGTAGGCGGCGGCATCCGCATAATGAGCGGTTACAGTATGGACAGAACTCTTCTTACTTCCAGAGATATGCAGATGATACTGGCGGGACTCAGAAGTCTGGACAGTGTCAGCGGAAGCAGATACTACGGGCAGCTGATGGAGAAGATCAAGGCCGGATCCTCCGAATATATCAGCGGCAGAGATTCCATCTTGATCGATCTTTCTTCCTGGTACAGAGAGTCGCTGGCGCCGAAGATAGAATCCATACAAAATGCAATTGAAAACCGCAGAGTCCTGAAGTTCAAGTACTACTCGCCGAGGGAAGAAAGCCAAAGAAACATCGAACCATATTATCTCGTGTTCCGCTGGGGCAACTGGTATGTATGGGGATGGTGCCGGAAGAGACGGGACTTCAGAATGTTTAAACTGAACCGTATGGATAAAGTAGAGATGACAGCGAAGTCCTTCGAGATGAAGGAAGTATCCCTTCCGGAAATGGATAACGAGCACATATTCCCGGGAAATATAAAAGTGAAGGCGCTCTTCGATGTGGATATGAAATGGCGTCTGGTGGAAGAATTCGGACCGGACTGCTTTACCGAAGCGGAGGACGGAAGACTTCTCTTTACGGCGGACTATACGGACATGAACTATCTCACAACCTGGCTTATTACCTTCGGTGATAAGGTGGAGGTTCTGGAACCGGCTGAGGTAAGGGAAGCAATCCGAAACATGGCTGCATCAATCTGTAAAAGATATGAGTAAGCCATGCATTTGATCAAAGGAGATTAATATGAAATACGAATGGATAGATGAATACCTGCTGAAGAAGCCGGGAGTGACAAAGGACTTTCAGGAAGAATGGAACTGGATAAGATATCATATCGGCGGAAAAATGTTTGCCGCGATCTGCAGGGACGACGATGATAAGCCTTACTATATAACCCTGAAGACGGATCCTCTGGAGGGAGAGTTCCTTCGCAAAGAGTATGAGGATATAATTCCGGGATACTACATGAATAAGGTTCATTGGAATTCCGTAAAGGCAGACGGAGAAGTGCCGGATGACATGATGGAAGATATGCTGGATAAGGCTTACAGGCTGGTGCTGAGAGGCCTTACCAGGAAAAAACAGAGAGAGATTTTAGAGGAGAGCAGTATGAACGATCTTATAAGCTGCTGCGGTTCGGACTGCAGTAAGTGTTATTGTTACGGTGAAATGTGTAAAGGCTGCAATGCCATGTGCGGAAAAGTATTCCATGTACCCGACGGAAAGGAATGTGCAATTTATGCATGCTGCAGGATAAAGAACGGTTTCTATTCCTGCGGTGAATGCGAGAAGCTTCCGTGCGACCTTATTTTAGGCACAAGAGATCCGAACATGTCGGATGAAGAGTTCGAGAAAAATGTACAGGAAAGAGTGGAACGACTGAAAAACAGATAGACTACGTAGTGAAGGAATAATAGATGCAGAGACCGGATTTTGACAGTATAAAAGACTTTAGTGAATTCTCGAAGTACTACTGGTACAGAGAAGAACTGATAAAAATATGCAAGGCTCACGGTCTGAAAAATACCGGGAGCAAGATAGAACTGAACAGTGTGATAGAAAACTATTTTCAAGGGATAAGGATTCTTCCCGAGACGAATACTCCGCGAAGAAAGCGTCCTGTTGTTACGGAGCTTACCCCGGATACGGGGATCCTGGAATGCGGATTCACTTTCGGAAACAGGTTCAGGGAATACTTCGCGGAGCAGACGGGAGTGAGACCCTTCAAGTTCAATGTGGACATGGTGGCTACCGTGAAGGAAGTGAAGCGCACCGGTGACGAAACATTTACCATCGGAGACCTTCTTGATATATACTATGGGAAGAAGACTTACGCCAAGTACGATGACGCGGCGCTTCAGTGGAACAAGTTCGTGAAGGCTTTCTGTGAGGATGATGCCACGAAGGTTTATCCGGAGCGGCTGAAGGCGGCTGCGGCGCTGTGGAAGATCGTCAGAGAGTCTGATATGAAGAAAGAATATTCACGGGAATTATTGGAAAGATACAGGGATAAGATATGCACTTTGTAGATGCAAAAGGAATACTGACAACAAGCGGCGGAGGCTGCGGAATGAATATATACAGAGGCTGTACCCACGGGTGTATATACTGCGACAGCCGCAGCAAATGCTATCAGTTCACGCATCCCTTCGAAGATATCGAGGTTAAGCAGAACGCACCTGAGCTTCTGGAAAAAGCCCTCAGGTCAAAGAGAAAGAAATGTATGATCGGCACCGGTGCCATGTCGGATCCCTACATGCATTGTGAGGAGCAGCTGCGTCTTACAAGAAAGTGCCTGGAGATAATCAGGAAGTACGAGTTCGGTGCCGCAATCCAGACCAAGTCCGACCGCATCCTGCAGGATATAGATCTTCTGGATGATATAAATAAGACGGCCAAATGCGTGGTGCAGATGACCCTCACCACCTATGACGATGATCTGTGCAAGATACTGGAACCCAATGTATGCAACACGAAAAGACGTATCGAAGTTTTGGAGATCATGAAGGAGAGAGGCATACCGACCATAGTGTGGCTGACGCCGATCCTCCCCTATATCAACGATACGGAAGAAAATGTTCTGGCCATCCTTAAGGAATGTGCAAGAGTAGGAGTAAAGGGAATCATAGATTTCGGAATGGGTCTCACGCTTCGAGACGGAGACAGAGAATACTTCTATGAAGCATTGGATAAGCATTTCCCGGGCCTTAAGATGAAATACATACACCGCTACGGAAATTCATATGAAGTACCGAGTCCCAACAGCAGGGAGCTGATGGGACTTCTTCGCAGTTTCTGCAGAGAACACGGTATGATGTATAAACCGGATGACTGCTTTAACTTTATGAGAGATCTGCCGGATAAGTATCCGCAGATGAGTTTATTCGATATGTGACGATTATGTAGGGAGAAGAATTCTAGCGAGGAAGGGATTCTTCTCCTTCTTTGTTAAGCCAGCTTGCCTTTCCCGTGCTGACAAAATAATCAAACATTTCCTGATAGCGTTCCAGCATATTGGAATCGTCTATGGTCATTGTCTTCTTGCCGGCATCTGCCAGTTCAAGATAGAATTTTCCGGATCTGTTATAGTAGCCGAAGACAGAGAATCCGTCTTCGTTCGGACCGTAAAGGATGCATTCCTTATGTCTTCCTACTTTGCCGAACCACGGATAACCCAGTTCTGTCTCAAGGGTTTCGAACTTTTGGAACAGCTCGCGGATAGGTGTTTTCATATCTACGACTTCCAGTTTGTATCGACGTATTATTCCCATGATGACTGCCGCAACGCATTCGATAAGAACCATAAAGGCAGCGGTTACGCCGTCGGTCTTCTGCTTAACTATAATGAATACCGCAAATGCAGCAAGGAATACTGCGAATACATACAGTATTCGGCTTGTTAGTCTCTCCACCCGGATGTTGATCACATCTCCTCCGTTGGTGCCCAGAAATGTTATACCCTCCATCAGCAGAAGAAATGCGATTATCATGCTTTTTCCGCTGCCGTGATCAAAGTAGAGAAACAGTGCTCCGACAGTAAATGCAATCAGACCGAGGAACACGGTTAAGAAATATGCGGGTTTATATCCGAGCCTGTCTGTAAGCTTTAAATCCGGAACTAAACGGAAGTATCCGACGATGAACAAAAAGATCGAAATACCGAATATGGTATATGAGAGAACTCCCAATTCCTTCGGCAGAAGAAACAGGATTCCGTAAGATACAATGATCAGAAGAATGTTAATCAGATTTTTTTTCATTTTGAGTATCCTTTGAGTTGTAACTATAATTCACTAATAACCATTTTACATTTTTCGCCGGGCTTTGCAACATCTATTAAGTCGGTGAACGAAAGCTAATAAAGATTGATTTTTAGGCAAGATAGGTATATTCTGTTTACAGAGATTTTGTTACGACAAAGGCGTCGATACCCAAGGGGTGTCGGCGCCTTTTTATTGCTATAAGGGGGTAGATTTATGGCAGCATTTGAGGAAACCAAGTCCGGTATCCCGATGATGGATGAAGCCCTGCAGTATATACGTCTTGGGGATAACGTAGTATGGCAGGTTCCGTCGCTGGACGAATTCCGGATCATCGCAGAACGCTTTGCGGATCAGGCGATAGCGGATAAGAGAAATCTTATATATGTGAGATTTGCGGATCACGAACCTATACTGACACCGAGGGAAGGACTCCGGATAGAGCATGTGGAACTGAATCACAGGTTCGAGACTTTTACGGTGGATATTCATAATCTTATAGAGAGGGAAGGCTATGATGCTTTCTATGTATTCGACTGCCTGTCGGAGCTGGAAGCCGCATGGGCAACGGATCTTATGATGGGCAACTTTTTCCATCTGACCTGTCCGTTCCTGTTCATCCTTGATACGGTGGCTTACTTCCCGCTGATAAGAGGCAGGCATTCATTTGACGCGATAGCGACTATCCGCGATACCACACAGCTTTTCCTGGATGTTTATTCGGAGAAGGATGATATATTCGTAAGACCTATGAAGGTATGGAAGCGTTATTCGCCGACCATGTTCCAGCCTCATGTCCTGAATAAGTCGGATTACAGCTTTAAGGTGCTTTCCGACGGAACAGAGGTAAGCCGATTCTACAGCGTTATGAATAAGAGTACCTTCAATGATGTGGATCAGAATCAGGACAGCTGGGAGAGATTTTTCAAGTCCACCAGAAGAAAGCACGATTCCGGTGCGGACGTTACCGAGGAGTGTTCCCGCATGTGCAACATCATGCTGACCCGTGACGAAAGAATGAGAAAACTGATCAAGGCCAACTTCCGTCCGGAGGATTATTTCGAAGTTCACTCCAGAATGGTGGGCACCGGTATGATCGGAGGCAAGGCCTGCGGTATGCTTCTGGCCAGAAAGATCGTAGAGAATCACAGACCGGATATATTCCCGCGTATCGAGCCGCATGACTCCTATTACATAGGCTCAGATGTGTTCTATGCATTTATCGTGGAAAACGGCTTCTGGGATCTGAGAATAAAACAGCGTACCGAGGAAGGCTATTTTGCGCTGGCGGATGAATTTGCGGAGAAGCTTATGGAAGGTAAGTTTCCGCCGCGCATAGAGAATGAACTGAGAAGGATAGTGGATTATTACGGAAATGATCCCTTCATCTGCCGTTCCAGTTCTATTCTTGAGGATGGTTTCGGAAATGCATTTGCGGGTAAGTACGAATCCGTATTCTGCGGAAATATGGGAACTCCGGAGGAGAGACTTGCCGAATTCGAGAATGCGATTAAATACGTATACGCAAGCACCATGAGCGAGTCTGCTCTTGATTACAGAAAGAGGCGAGGACTTGATAAGAGAGATGAACAGATGTCCATTCTGGTTCAGCGTGTTTCGGGTTCAAGATACGACGGCTTTTTCATGCCGTGCGCGGCAGGCGTAGGTTATTCCATGAGCCCTTACAGAATAGGAAATGTAAAGTCCGAGTCGGGAATGCTGAGACTGGTTATGGGTCTCGGTACTGCGGCGGTAGACAGGCGTACGGGTTCATATCCGAGAATGGTATCTCTGGATGCGCCTTCAAGGATAATCCATACCACCATGTCGGATCAGCAGCAGTACTCCCAGAGGATAGTTGACGGAGTCAGCCTGGAGACCGGTGAGGTGGAGGGCTTCGACCCGCTGAAGATAAGCGACAAATTTCCTTACTACCAGAAGAAGCTGGTGTATTCCCACAACTCCGATACCGAGAGAATGTTCAGGGAGCGGGGACAGAAGAGGGAGATACTGTATGTATCCTGCGACGGCCTCACGAAGAACGAAGCCCTGATGAAGGATATGAAAGAGATACTGGCGCTTATTCAGGAGCATTACGAATATCCGGTAGATACGGAGTATACGATAAATGTAGCCCAGGACGGAAGTTACGTAATAGACCTTCTGCAGTGCCGTCCGCTGCAGCTGACGACGGAAGGAGATAAGGTTGAATTCCCTCAGGATATTCCGGAGGAGAATATACTTCTTGAAACCATGGGAGTATCCATGGGATTTTCGAGAAAGATCAAGCTGGATTCCATAGTCTACATTGATCCTATCAAGTATTACAACATGCCTTACAAAAAGAAGTATGAGATAAAGAAAGCACTGTCCGATGTAAACCGGTACTACAATGGGAAGGATAAAAAGCTTCTCCTGCTGACGCCGGGAAGAATATGTACGTCATCACCGGAGCTGGGAGTTCCGTCTGCCTTTGCGGATATCAGCGAGTTCAACGTTATAGCCGAAGTATCCGAGACGAAGGCGGGATACATACCGGAACTCAGTTACGGAAGCCATATATTCCAGGATCTCGTTGAGGCGGGAATCCTTTATACAGCTGTATTCGAGGGCGGTCACACCAAGGCTTACCGCCCGGACATGCTGGGTGAAAATATACCGGACATCACGGAAGAGATAACCCGGCAGCCTGAGGAGAATGTCGGTATACTGAAGGTATATGATGTTTCCGGAAGCGACATATATTTATATTACGACCTTACGGAAGAAAGACTGCTGATCGCTAAAAATTGATACGAGGAAATAAAAATGATTACGCTAAACGATTACTTATACAACGGAGATACGGTGGTGAAGATACTCCACATGTATTCCAGAGACTTAAAGAAATATGCCATCGCCCATAACAACGGTGTGGATCTGGCACACAGCAACTGTCTGCTGCAGATGATAAATCTTCTGGAGCATAACGACTTCCTGACGGAGCAGTCCCAGAAGATAAGAGAGTTTTATAAATACATGGCGGAGAAATATCCGTTTCTGGCTTTTACGTTTAAGGGGCGGATAAAGTCACTTATCAGAATGGAAGAAAAGATTAACGGAAATATAGTTGAGTATATCTATGACTTTCATCGTAAAACCGGGGAGTATCCGACAGAAGCGGAGATAAAGAGTCGTATAAGCAGAATAAAGGATCTTATCGCTTATCGAATAGTGATATCTATGCCGCAGTGTCATATAAAGCCGGGTGAAGACCGTCGTGAGATAGAGCTGAAGTATTTATATGAAATCGCAAATGCGCTCCCAGTTTTTCTGGAGGAGAGAGGCTTCGAGCCGGAGCCGTCGGGACTGGATTACTTCAGCCATTCAATTGATTCGGGTATAAGAGGATATTACAGAGACTATATTGAAACCCCTAATGTGTTCGGTTACGAATCACTGCATATTTCATTTTTCGATAATACTTCGAGAAGCAATATCGAGGTTCAGATAAGAACCAAGGAAATGGATGACAACGCGGAAATCGGTCCGGCAAATCATCTGGGTTATGAAAAAAGGCAGGAGAAGGAAAGAGCCAGAAGAGAAGAAATTCCGATGGGAGAGAATATATTCTTCGATGATGCCTATGAGAGGGGCATGAAGCTTCAGGAACTGGATTTAAGCCGCATCAACGTAAATATGTTCGGTGCAGCCAATAACGCCCTTATAAACGACGGCTGCGGCCTCTACAGAGGTCGTCTGATCCTTCCTTACGAGCACTT
>CACZHN010000084.1:0-6358 GCA_902780985.1 uncultured Lachnospiraceae bacterium
AATGATCCGACGCAGTTGACGGATCTGAAAAGCTCTAATGCATTTTCATAAGTGTTGAATTGTGCCATTTTTGTTTCTCCTTTTAACCTTCAAAAAATTTCCAACACATTATAGTAAAAATGCAATTAAAAATCAAATTAAGAAATTATTTTTTTCTTTAGTTCAAGGTGACGAAAAGCCTTATGTATCATTGCATATAAGGCCAAAAAAAGCTATAATGATACATAGTTTTTCGTGAACGAAGTCTCCTAAGAAGGGGGACAGAAATTTTTATTAGGAGGACATAAAATATGTACATAGGTGTAGATTTAGGTACATCTGCTGTAAAGCTTATCATTACAGATGACAACGGTAAGATCCAGAAGACTGTTTCCAAGGAGTATGGTCTCAGTTTTCCTCATCCGGGTTGGTCTGAGCAGAGCCCTGAAGACTGGTATACACAGTCAATCGCAGGTATCAAGGAACTTCTTGAGGGTTATGAGAACCCGGTAGTAGACGGTATCGGTGTCGGCGGACAGATGCACGGACTTGTAGTTCTCGATGAGAACGATGAAGTTATCCGTCCTGCAATTCTCTGGAACGATGGTAGAACAGTTGCTGAAGTTGATTACCTTAACAACGAGATCGGAAAGCCATTTCTTTCAGATCATACAGGAAATATCGCATTTGCCGGATTCACAGCTCCGAAGATCCTTTGGATGAAGAAGAACGAGCCTGAACTTTTCGCAAAGATCAAGAAGATCATGCTTCCAAAGGATTATCTTGTATACAAGATGACAGGCGCTAACTCAACAGATTATTCGGATGCATCAGGTATGCTTCTTCTTGATGTTAAGAACAAGTGCTGGTCTAAGGAAATGATCGAGATCTGCGGTATCACAGAGGAAATGCTTCCAAAGCTTTACGAAAGCTACGATGTAGTAGGTGAGATGAAGCCGGAAGTTATGGCAGAGCTTGGACTTTCAAAGGCTCCTAAGTTTGTTGCCGGTGCCGGAGATAACGCTGCAGCTGCAGTTGGTACAGGAACAGTTGGTCCTAACAAGTGTAACATTTCCCTCGGAACATCAGGAACAGTATTCATCACAAGCGATAAGTTCGGTGTGGACAGTGCAAACGCACTTCACTCATTCGATCACGCTGACGGTGGTTTCCATCTTATGGCATGTATGCTTTCAGCAGCTTCATGTAATAAGTGGTGGATGGATGAAATCCTTAAGGAGAAGGATTATGCAGGAAGCCAGAAGGGTATCGATACGCTTGGCGAGAACACAGTATACTTCCTTCCATACCTTATGGGTGAGCGTTCACCTTGGAACAACCCTGCAGTAAGAGCTTGCTTCTTCGGAATGAGCATGGATACATCAAGAGAAGATATGATCCAGGCAGTTCTTGAAGGTGTTGCTTTCGGTCTTCGTGATTCTATCGAGATCGCAAAGGCACAGGGCATCACAATTACAGAAAGCACAGTCTGCGGTGGTGGAGCAAAGAGCCCTCTCTGGAAAAAGATTCTTGCAAATGTTCTCGGTATCACAATCAAGACTGTTAAGAACGATGAAGGTCCTGCACTCGGCGGCGCAATCCTCGCAGCAGTAGGATGCGGCAACTATGCAAATGTAGTTGAGGCTACATCAGGACTTGTAGAGCTTTCAGACATTATCGAGCCTGAAGCGGAGCTTGTTGCTAAGTACAACGAAAGATATGAGTACTTCAAGAAGCTTTATCCTGCAGTAAAAGACCTTTACTAAAATATCGATATAAGCAAATTCACAGGAGCCACTCGGCACTCAGCCGGGTGGCTCCTTTTTTTATACGTTTGCGACGGAATAATACCCGTTTAGGAGTAAAAAGAGAGAACAGGGAAAAACCGTCTATAATTATCCTTGAATCGAAAGGAGAGGATACGTATGAAAAAAATGGCAAGAATAACTATGTTGGAACTTAGTAAGCTGGTCAAGAAAAAGGAGTTTTTTGTGGGAATACTCCTGATACTTATCATGGGCTGCGGAATGACATACGGGGCATATGTTTTTCCGAATAGTTTCGGCGTAAGAAATGTAATTGCATTTTACGGAAATTTCGCAAGCATCCTTATAATGTTTCTGGGAGCAAAAAGTCTTGGAGAGGAGTTTGATCTGAGGACGGCTACCTTTGTGTTTACAGCCAGAAGTTCAAGGCCCATGATCATAGTCTCAAAGATCGTGAGCGTAGCGCTTGCAAATGTAATCATCGGTCTGTTCGGAGGAATCCTTTACAGTGCGGCACTTGTTATATGCGGACAGCCATGGACACTGGTTTCACTGATTGGAGTTGTCGGAAAGGAATGCCTGATATATCTGATCTACGGATTTGCGATAGGAGCGGTAGCTCTTATGATAACCGTGATCCATAACACAACCATAACACCGTTTATCTATCTTATCTGTCTGTTCTGGATCATGCCGAACCTGTTACAGATGATCGGACAGAAGATAAAGTTTATCGGAAAGATACTGGACTATGTAGTGTTCTGTATCGCGGATCAGTTCCTTATGTATCAGGACTGGAGCGCTAAAAATATAGTGGTATTTGTTATAACGGGAATGATATTTGCGATGGTTGCCATCGGTATATTAGAGAAGAAGGATTTATAAGGGGGGATTAGTTTTGGGAATATCACATCTGTCAAAAGTACCCTACATAGAGCAAATGCAACAGACAGAATGCGGTTTATGCTGTCTCGCTATGGTTCTTCAATATTATAAAAGTCAGGAGACCCTGGCGGAAATAAGGGAAGACTTGGACGTCGGAAGAGACGGACTCAAATTGTCTCAGCTGTATACCTATGCGAAAAACAGGAAAATGTTTTCCAAGGTATTTTCATGCGGTATCAACGGATTAAAGGAACTTCCGCTTCCGGCCATTATCTTCTGGAATAATCAGCATTTCGTAATTCTGGAAAAGATCACTGATCATAAGATTACTGTCGTGGATCCGGCAACGGGAAGAGTCTCCATGACATACGACGATTTTGCCGAGGGTTATTCGAATGTTGTCATGGTAGTGGTGCCGACCGAAGAGTTTGTGGCAAAGAAAGAGAAGAAGCATGTCTGGAACAGCATTCTGAGAGATGCCATATTAAAGAGAAAGCTCTTCTATATAACTGCATTGATAACCATCATAGCATACGGTCTGCAGCTTCTGCTTACGGTAGTTATTCAGAATATATTTGATAATAAACTGGCCATGACCAAGGCGTCGGGACTTCAGGCGTACCTGGCCATAATAATCGGAGTCGGAGTTGTGTTTTCGCTTACTACATTTATCCGAAGGCAGAGCCAGATAAGATTGCAAATGGAAATAGACAGGCATCTTACGGAAAGCACCTTCGATAAAATGATGAAGCTTCCGTACCAGTTCTTTGAAAGAAGGACCAACGGAGATCTGCTTTTCAGACTTAACTGTCTTCCGGTTATCAGAGATCTTTTATCCGATAACGTTATGAACGGCGTTATCCAGTCGGGCTTCATAGTAGTCATACTGGTTTATATGTCGATCCATTCCGTACTTCTTACGGTAACTGCTGTAGGAGTATTTTTACTGAACGGTCTTTTCATCATTTTTATGCGAAAGAAGATCATAGAAGCGAATCAGATTCAGATCATCGAGAATACAAAGCTTCAGTCTCTGCAGGTTGAAACGGTTCAGTCCATATTCAACATAAAGACAGCCGGAATCGAGCAGCAATTTTTCTCAAACTGGTTAAGCAAGTACTGCAAAGGTATGAAAGCTTATCAGGTAAAGAATAAGATATTCAATGTATATACAACCATTCTTTCCCTGTTCCAGATACTGGGTCCGTTCCTTATACTCTGGGTCGGACTTTCCCTTACGGACAAGGGACTGATGACCATAGGACAGACCATCGGTTGTTATTCTCTTGCAAACACTTTCTTCGGATCTGCGGTGGCACTCTTCCATATGTGGAACGACTTTGCGATAGCAACGTCTTATCTGGACAGAGTTAACGACATCATGCATGCGGAAGAAGAGAAGGAAAGCGAAGACCAGATCTGTATAGATGAGGTAAGAAGCATAGAGTTTAAGAACGTATCCATGGGTTATTCAAAGAGTACACCAAGCGTTCTGAAGAATATAAATCTGAAGATCAATCCGGGTGAAAAGGTTGCCATAGTAGGTAAGTCCGGATCGGGAAAGAGCAGTCTTATCAAGCTTATGCTGGGACTGTACGAACCGAGTGAAGGAGATATCCTGGTAAACGGAATCAACCTGAAGAAGATAAAAAAGGTAAGCTTCAGAAGAAATATAAGTATCGTACCGCAGGATATATATCTTTTTAATAAGTCCATTCTCGAAAATATAAGAATGAACAACGAAGATATATCTCTGGAAGAAGTTCAGGAGGCAGCAAAGATTTCGCAGATCCATAACGAGATCGAGAAGATGCCGATGAATTATTATACTGTCGTATCCAACATGGGAATGAACCTTTCCGGCGGTCAGAGACAGAGGATAGCCCTGGCAAGAGCTATCGTATCAAAAAACAAATTTATGATATTGGACGAAGCAACAAGTTCTCTTGATAACATCAATGAACGAAGAGTTTCGGATTATTTTTCAAAGAATGAATGTACGCAGGTCGTGGCTGCGCACAGACTCTCAACCATCAAGGACGCAGACAGGATCATAGTTCTGGATAAGGGCGAGATCGTGGAAGAAGGTCCGCATGATGTGCTGATGAGCAAAAACGGAATCTACGCAGAGTTATATCACAGTAAGGAGGAAGGCAATGAAAAGTATGCGTAACAGAAGGCTGGATGAATTGGATAAACTCCCCGGCATACGTGAAATGTCAGATGAAGAAGTCGACAAGATCGCAGCTACCGGTTACTATACGTCCAAACTGGTAATGGATACGGAAGCAGATGTTAAGCTGAAGGAAACAAAAACATTACTCAAGATGTTCCGTCTCATATTTTAGATAAATTTTAGGTAAGAAGTATGACTGAAAATAAAGAATACACTCCAAAACTTTCAATATATCTGGGCTATGAGGGAGTATTTGATGAGTTCTGTCTTCCGTTTTTATGCGAGCTGGAAGAAAGGCTTGATTCAGTAAGTAAGAAGCTGGGCAAGAGTATTTCGGAAGATGTTATAAGAGAAATACTCTATTATGCCAAGGGAAGTCTTATCGAATATTCCTCAAGAACCATGATCTATGAGATGAACCGTGTTAATGAAGAATACGATAACTTCTGTGTAAATCTGGAAAGCGATCCGCAGGAAACTTACGATCGCTATCCTGTACTCAAAGATAAAATGTCTAAAAAGATCGAACGCATAGCCGATAATGTGTATGAGCTTCTGAGCAGACTTGAAAGCTGCAGAAGTGACATAGAAAATGCGTTCGGAATAGACATAGATAAGCTGTCCGGGATCAATTTCGGACAGGGGGACACCCATAATCACGGAAGAGCCGTTTCAATCCTGACTTTCGAAGACGGAGAGAAGCTGGTATATAAGCCGCGAAATATGCAGCCGGAGATTGCATTTACCCATATATGTAACTGGGTAAATGACAAGCTGAAGGACTGTAAGCTGGTGAATCCCGATATTGTAAACGGTGAGGATTTCGGATTTCAGGAATTTATGGCGTACAGCGAATGTACCACGAAGGAAGAAGTGCGGAATTATTACCGACGCGTTGGAAAGGCAATGGCGATATTTCACCTTTTTGATACTTCGGATATTCATGGGGAGAATATCATACCCGTCGGCGAATACCCGGTATTTACAGATCTGGAAACGCTTATAACTGTGAGAAAGAAGAAAGAGGATAAGGATCCGGAAACTCTGCTCTCGAAAATGGGAGAAGTTCTGGAACACTCTGTTTTTACCACAAACCTTCTGCCGCAGTGCTTTAAGAATACGGTTCTGGATATCGATATAAGCGGACTGGGAGCGTCGAAGGGCCAGAAATCGAAAAAGCTGAAATGCCTGAAGCTTGTTGATAAGGGAACCACAAAGATTCACTTTGATGAAGTGTACTTTGTTACCGAAGAACTGAATAATGTAGTCAGACTGAATGGGGAAGAAGTTAACTATATCGATTATGCGGATGAAATAGAAATGGGCTTCAGAGAAACCTATGACGCACTCATGCTGGAAAAAAACGATCTGGCAGAGGACGTTGTGAAGTATCTGGAGAAAGGAAGATACAGACAGATACTTAGAGGAACCTTTGTATATGAAAGATTCCTTACATCTGCACTTCATCCGGATTATACCGCATCTGCCGAAAAAACCTTAAAGCTGTTTGAAATGGTAAATAAAAAACAGTGCGATCAGGGATTTTCGGAAA
>CACZHN010000084.1:6417-16353 GCA_902780985.1 uncultured Lachnospiraceae bacterium
TGCCGAAAAAACCCTTAAGAACATTTCGGAGCTCTGCACAGCCGACAGAGAAAGACAGCTTGGATTCATAAGGAATTCCATAATGATAGCAGGCGGAAATGTAACGGACAGGGACGGCAGTGTAAGAGAGTTTACGGCAGGATCATCAGACGAGATTACGGTCGAAGACATCATACGCAGGATAAGGAAAAATGCTGTTTGGGACGGCAGCCGAAAGGCATGTTCTTTTATTGACGTTACCATAGCCGGAGAGAGGCCGATCATAGGAGGCATATCCTATACCTTGTATGACGGAATGGGTCTCTTACTCTTCCTATTTGCTTACGCCCATCATACGGGTAAAAAGGAAGATGCCGATTTTGCGGAGGCGGCTCTCGCCGGTATGGAAACGATAGCACCGATGGAGAAAGCAAAACTTTCAACAGGTGTTTTCAGCGGCTTTACGGGATATATATATTTTTACTATAACCTGTATAAGCTGACGGGAGAGAAAAAGTACTATGACAAGTATGAGCAGGCTCTGGAGCGGATCATAACCTATGATATCCATGAAGAAAAAATATATGATGTGATAGGCGGAGTGAGCGGAGCCGTAATAGTATTTGCAAACATATACAGACATGAAAACGATGAGAGATTAAGAAAGCTGATCCTTCAATATACCGAATTTCTGAAGGAAAAAGCGGACGTGGAATGGAACTTCCTTACCGGATTCTCCCACGGATATGCGGGTATAGCCTATGCTTTCAGAAAGGCCTATGACGTTATCGGAGATAAAGAGTACAGGGAACTGGCATCACTCATCGAAAAAAGAGAAGATGCTTCCTATTCGGAGAAGCAGCAGAACTGGAAGGATCTCAGAGACAATAAGGGAAATTGCTGCTGTTTCTGGTGCCACGGAGCTCCGGGAATCCTGATGGGAAGAAGCTATTACATGAATAAGACGGAATTCTATGACAAGTACAGCGGGGCTCTGAACCGCCTGAAGGAAAACATGTCGGAGAAGCACTGGAACAATATGGGAGACAGCCTGTGTCACGGCAGGATCGGAAATATTGAGATCATGAATATAATAGCAGGTAATATAAAAGACGAAGATCTGAACCGGGAAACAAAGAAACTGATGGTCAGAGAATGTAAGAAGATACGAAAAGACGGAATAGAGTACGGATATCCGAAGCTCAAAGGTCTTATGTCCTGTATGGTAGGATTGTCGGGCATGGGATACGGAATGCTGAGGATGAATGATAGGAAGCTTCCTTCGGTACTCGGTCTGGAGGTGACAGGAGAATGATAAGACATAAGAGGTCAGTACCTTATGTAGAACAAATGCAGCAGACAGAATGCGGACTTTGCTGTGCGACTATGCTGCTCAGGTATTACGGAAGTCAGGAAAAGATTACCAGGATCCGTGAATCACTTGAAGCGGGAAGAGACGGACTTAAGCTGTCATATATAGCTGAATATCTGAAGAAGAGAGGCATGGAAACAAGAATATACAAAGCCGGAATAGAAATGCTGAACAAGATCCCTCTTCCGGCAGTCATATTCTGGAATAACGAGCATTTTGTAGTGCTTGAGAAGATGAAAAAAGATTCGTACTACATTGTGGATCCGGCTTTCGGAAAGAGAAAAATCGACAGAGAGACCATGGAAGAAAGCTATACCGATGTTGTCATGGTAGTTCAGCCGACGGAAGAATTCAGACCGATCAAAGAAAAGTCCCATAACTGGAATGTAGTACTGGAACATATGAAGAAGAGCAGACGAGTGATCGCATTGATAGTATTGATGTCATTTATCGTATATGCACTTCAGATGAGTGTTCCTATCATGATCCAGAAGATCGTAGATGCACAGTCCATAAAGAATCAGGGACTTACCGTATTCGGGCTTATGATCCTGCTGGGAATCATCAATTTCCTCAGAGGAAGAAGGATGCTCAATCTGCAGATAGATACGGATTATAATCTGTCGAGTTCGGTTTTTTCAAAACTACTCAGACTTCCGTATAAGTATTTCGAAGGAAGAGCGCCCGGAGATATTCTCTTCAGAATGAGCAGTATAACAAATATACGAGACCTTTTATCCGAGCAGATCGTCCAGACTGTAATGCAGGCGGGAATGCTGGTATTTATAGTAGGATATATGTTTATAAAGTCACCGCTTATCACACTGATCGCATCCATAGTATTTGTACTGACAGGTGTCTTTATCTTCTCCATGAAGACCAAGATATCCGAAGTAAATCAGGATGATATGATGAAGAATACCATGCTTCAGACAGTTCAGGTAGAAACGATATATTCCATGTTTGCCATAAAAACAGCCGGCATGGAAGAAGAAACCAAGAAGAACTGGAAGAAGGCTTATGACAGATGTCTTGATTCTTATAAGAGAAAGAACAGGGTTATAAATGTATATACTTCGGTTCTCGCATTTGTTCAGAATATAGCACCTGTCTTTCTTCTGGGAGTCGGAATATATTCCACTATGATGGGTAAGATGACCTTAGGTGAAAGTATGGCAATCTATTCTCTTGCGGGAAGTTTCTTCTCAACGGGAATCGCACTTTATAATTTCTGGAACGACTTTGTCGTGGCCGGTGCATACATGGAAAGACTCCATGATATCATTGACTCGGAAGAAGAAAGAATACCTGAAAAGCCTATCGCTATAAATGTATCCGGAAATCTTGATCTGGACAATGTAAGCTTTGCTTATACCAAAACTTCAAAACCGGTACTTTCCGATATTAACCTTCATGTTCATAAGGGAGAGAAGATTGCCATTGTAGGAGCTTCCGGTTCCGGAAAGAGTACACTCGCCAAACTTATACTGGGCTTGTATGATCCGACAGGCGGTGATATCCTGTATGATGGTGTAAGTATAAACCGCATAAATAAAAGCGAGCTGAGAAAGCAGATAGGTGTTGTTCCTCAGGATATGACGCTCTTTAATGAAAGCATATTTGACAACATCCGCATGAACAGAGAAGAGCTTGGACTGGATGAAGTTAAAGAAGCATCCGAAATAGCACAGATACGCGGAGAGATTGAGGATATGCCTATGAAGTATTATACAATGATAACCGATATGGGCATGAATCTTTCCGGCGGACAGCGTCAGAGAATAGCTCTCGCCAGAGCCATAGTTCATAAAAACGATCTGATAGTTCTGGATGAAGCAACAAGTGCTCTCGACTATGAAAACGAAAGACGTATCAGCAATTATCTGGGAGAAAAAGATTGTACCAGAATAGTAATAGCTCACAGACTTTCGACGATCATAGATGCCGATAAGATAGTGGTTCTGGACAAGGGAAGAATCCAGGAAGTCGGAAAGCACGAAGAACTTATCAAGCGTGACGGTACATATGCGAAGCTTTACTATGCCGATAAGAAAAGTGCCTAAGGAAGGACATCAGGTTAATGTTAAAAAAGATATCACATGGAATCGTTAATAAAATGAATAAGGTATATCCGCGTTCGGAAGAAGATACACAGAAGATAGAATATTATACGGAAATACTGTTAGATCAAATACTGATCCTTGCAGTTGTATTCATATTGTGTGCCATTGTGGGTTATCATAAGGAAGCGCTTATAAGCTATACGGGATTTTTGGCACTTCGATCCTTTGCAGGAGGATTGCATTTTAAGAAAAGGATATGGTGTCTTTCTGTAACCGGTTTAATAGCTTTGTTAGGAGGACTTGTTATTTATAAATTCAGTATTCCTATCACTGCATGTTTAGTTCTGCTATTAATTGATCTTATCTTGGTTGTGGCATTTGCTCCACAGGTAACTAAAAATAATCCGATTACTCCGAAATTTAAAAAAATCAGGAAAGTGGAGAGCGTTGTGGTGATCGGTATATTTATAGGGATTCTGTTTATTTCTCATGGAATATGGGGAAAAGGACTGGCTATCGGAGCAAGTTTAGCGACAATTACAATACTACCGATTTTTATGAAATTAACAGAATAGTATAAGAAAAGAGCTGTCGCACCTGTGATTTGCCGGTGTGACAGCTCTTTTCTTTTTTATGATATTCTCAGCTGCTGAATAAACATACCGTTATCGATAACGGTTTCATGATAGATATTATTATAATTCTTCAGTATTTCGGATACATTATAAAGACCGAGTCCGTGACCGGCACCCTTGGTTGTCATATCTTTTTTCTCCAACTGTGAAGGCGAGTAACCTTTATCGATAAAACTGTTGGAAATAATGATCACAACATCATTATCAATGTTACCCACATTCAGAATGATAAGGGGATTTTCGGTTTCCCGAGAGGCTTCAATAGCATTATCCATATATATACCGAGGATTCTTGTAAGATCTACAGTATCGATATTCACGGCTTCAATCTCTTCGGGAATATCTACGACAGTTTCAATATTTTGATTAACGGCAAGAATAACCTTGGTATAAAGGATACTTTTTAATTCCAGAATTTTAAGATTTTGGAGTTTATTAAGAGTATCATTATTCTGTGAAAGGTTTTTCTGCATCGGAAGAATTCTATTATGGAAAAATTCTTTCAATTCTTCAAATCGGTTTTCTTCCATATATCCTGACATAGAAGTCATTATATTCACATAATCGTGCTTGAATGAACGAAGATTATTGTACATAACTTCAAGATTTTCGGTGTATTTATTCAGGTTTTCAAGATACTCGACTTTCTTAGCGGTTTCGTAATTCTTTTTGACGGTTTTCAATAAAACAAATATCATTCCGAGAGTCAAGAGAGAGTAAAGTACCATGAATGATATTAATACCGTAAAGTCTTTTCTTGATATGTTTTGAGAGTCGAGTAAAGAGCATACAGTAAAAATCAATGTAGCACAGATTGATAGAGTAGTTGTAGTAATTATCATTAACTTAGGGTTAAATCTGTCAAAAAAACTGCTCAGTTTATTATAGAAGTATTTTCTCAATAGAATAAGAATAGGCAGGCTTAAAACAAAAACTAATACAGTAGCAAGAATTAAGTACCATATATGAGTATTTAATTCATCTATAGTGAGTCCCGTTATCCACATAATAGGGAAACTTACAACATATGTGAGTATGCAGTTCAGAATATATAAAAACGGGAACAGAAAAATCGTAAAGGATTTTGAAGAACTCTTAACCAGGATAAGTGAATCCGTGATCAAAAGAATTAGCAGCAATGATGGTATAATAAAATATACCATTGAAAACATAAAAATAAAAAACACTATAAACAATATGACATAAGTTTTTTTGGATATTAAAAATCTTATGAGGACAAATAACTCAGATATGTGAAGTATAGACAGTACTAAAGACGAAATAATAAGTATTGAAAGTGCGTACATAGATGCTCCTTAATGTAAAACCTGAAGATGATAACCGACTAAATTATATTTAAAAAATTTTAGAAATACAAGGATATCATGACAGAAAATTGAAATTTATGTCATTTACGATAAAAAAATGTACGTTTACGATAAAAAAATATAAATCTGATTTGATGTACTATAATATGAATCAGGGTAAAAACTATATATTACGTAGGAGGCGAAAAATGAAAAAGGTTATATCAGAAGTAGTACGTTTTCTCGGAGACAAGATGATTCAGGAAGTTGAAAAGGGAAATAATGTTTTAAAGAGCGGAATAGTAGGATTGCATGAAATCGAAAAACCCGAGTGCCTGAAGAAACTTGACAGAGAAAGAATGGCTGAGAAGTAAAGTTACCGGAGGATATGATGATACTTTATGATGAAGTTTCAGAAGCAGATGTTTGGAAATATTGGCAGACACTGTTTCCGGAAGTAAATAAGGAACATGATCTGAAGAATATGCTTAACACATGCGAACCTTTTGATGAAAAGGAATTAAATGTGTTCTGGTTTGAACATAAGGCAGATACTCGTGAATTCATGAACTGGCTTTCAGATCATAAGGGAACCTTTGAGTATCCGGAAGAATGGAACAGACTCATATCCGATGATCATATAAACAATATATTCTATCCGCTTTTTCTATATGAAAAGGATGGGATAGAAAAACTGTCGGATAGAATATATGGCAGCCGGATTTTTGAAGATAGTGACAAGATCAGGGAATCCGTGATAAAGGAGATATTTCTCAGACTTCGAGAAGTGACACTCAGGACATTTATTACGGAAATCCATGTTGAGCGCGGGGGTAAGCGCTTAAAAGGAGACACTCCCGAAGAAAGATTTTGTAACTACGTTGATGAAAGCTGGAGCTCTGTAGAGTATGTAAGAAGATTCTATACAGAGTATCAGGAACTTCTGGAGCTTCAGCTTACGGTTTTTGAAAATGCACTTCAGTCAGCTCTGGAAATGATATACCGACTTGATGATGACTTCCCTAAGTTATTAAAAAGATTTGCAGACGGAGCCGAGGATATCAGGATAAGGGATATAAGTCAGGGACTGGGAGATTCCCACAGAGGTGGAAGAACTGTCGCTCTGATTACATTTTCGAATGGACTGAGAGTTGTATATAAACCCCGAAATATTGGAGCGGAAAAGGGATTCCGCTATTATTCCATAGCAATGAACGAGGGCCTGTGTCTCGGAGAGAAGGCTCTTTATGAGACAAAGCTGCTGGATTGCGGTGAGTACGGATATATGGAATTCATCCAGCAGGAGGAATGTAAGGACGCCGGAGGAGTAGAGCGATACTTCTATCGTTCGGGAATTCTTATGGCTATGCTTTATTCCTTAAATGCAAAGGATATTCATCACGAGAATCTTATAGCTCACGGCGAGTATCCGGTGATGATCGATCTGGAAGCACTCTTTCATTCAAATCTGGAACATGCGGATATCGAGTCGGAAAAATCTGCATATGAGATAGCTATGGATTCCATAAATGATTCAGTTTATTCCATAGGACTTCTTCCATCTCAGCTCACCAATCCTTTTAATAAGGAAGAAGCATCCGTTGATATAAGCGGATTTGGAGGAGGAGACACAGAACAGGTATCTCCGTTCAAGGTTCTTAAGATACAGAATCGAAATACGGATGAGATATGTCTTAAGAAGTCTGCATATATGATAGAACCTCAGAAAAACGTTGTTAAGTATGAGGGAGAAGCAGTTAAGTCTTCGGATTATACGGATTTTATAATGAAAGGATTCGAAGACGCTTATAAGTTTATAGAATCACACAAGTCGGAGCTGGCAATATCTTTCGATCTTTGGTTTGACAGTGTATGTACAAGAGTTATTTACAGACCGACATATTTATATACAAAACTCATGTTTACCGGAGGTCATCCGGATTTTATGAGGGAAAAGGCTCATCGATATGTATTGATGCATCGCATGGCCTATAAGATAAAGAAGCAGGAAGCGGATATCGTTAAATCCGAGATCAGGGATATGATGACGGGAGACGTTCCTTTCTTCGAAGTAGATATTCATTCGGGAGAACTGAAGAATTCGGAAGGTTATGTACTTCCGATCTCCTTTAAGAAAACTCCTCTCAAATGCGTGGAAGATAAGCTTCGCCATATGAATGATAAGGATCTCATACAGCAGAAGTCTATAATCGACAATGCATTTCTCTCTAAAACTGTAAGTGACTATAAGGATATATGGCTTACAGGAACAGAGTGGGTCAGGGAAGATACAGAACCGGATAAGAAAGATCATAGTGATCTGTACATTAAGATGGCAAAGGATATAGGAGACCGGATCCTGGCTGATGCAAAGGAATCGGTGGTGGACGGACAGAAAGAACTGGCCTGGATCAACTACACTCCGGTAGGACATGACCGCATCATATATGAATATGGTGCAGTGGAAAGCGACCTTTACAGCGGAGTAACGGGAATAGGTCTTTTCTTCCTATATCTGTGGAAGATAGCAGGAGAGAAAAAATATCTGGACAGCGCATATGCATGTATCCGTCCGGTAATCCACAGGATGCATAAGATTGCGGATGATTCCTGTTATCTGACGGGACCTTTCAACGGACTCAGCGGTTACATATATGTATACAGTAAGTTTTATCTTCTGACCGGTGATGAGGATATGAAGGAGGCCGTGTTAGACGGACTCTCCAGGATGAAGAAGATATATCACAGAGACACAAGTTACGATGTGATAAGCGGTTCAGCAGGTGCTGTTAAGGTATGTATCAGCTTAAGAACACATTTCACAGGAGAGATAAGAGACAAGGCAGATGAAATGATAAGGCTTCTCTCTGATCATCTCGTTAAGAACTATACAGCTGCTGCCGGAGGTGAAATATCCTGGCGCAGCGGAATAAATGACCATATGTATACGGGATATGCTCACGGAAGCAGCGGTATTGAGGAAGCTCTTGCTTCTGTATATGAGATATATCCGTCTGAAGAAATAAGAGAAGTACTGGACAAGTCTCATCGTTTTATGAAAATGATGTATAACAGGGAGCGGCATGACTGGAAAACCGTGTTCGGAAAGGACAGTTATTCCTGTGCATGGTGCCATGGAGGTCCGGGTATACTCTTCAGTAAAATGAGGCAGCTGAGAGAGGGACTCATTCCGGAAAATGTATCGGAAGAACTTATGAACAGTCTGTCATCCATGAAGGAGCGGGCGCTGGGCAACAACATCTGTTACTGCCACGGAGATATCGGAAATCTCGAGATGATCCGTCACATCGCAAAGCTTCTGGGAGACGAAGGGCTTGAGAGAGCCTGCCGCAGTACATTTGAGGAACTGGTTCCGAGGATTCCGGAATATATCGAGAAGAGACAGCTGCTTTCCTATGGATTTATGCTGGGACTCAGTGGAATCGGATATGCCCTTCTGGCCGCAGTGTCAGAGGATGTTCCGTCAGTGTTGATACTGGAATAACTAAGAGATTACTGAAGGATTGTTGCAAGATAGAGGTAAGGGAATATGAGCTATGTTTTAAAGGCTGAAGGAATCAGCAGAAGAGTAAAAGATTTTCAGATCCTGAAGGATGTTTCGTTTGAACTGAAAAGAGGAGAGATAGTAGGTCTTATAGGTCCAAATGGTGCCGGAAAGACCAGCATCATGAAGATCCTTGTGGGGCTTACAAGAAATTATACGGGCAAAGTGTTCTTAGAGGGTGTCAGCGATATCGGAAGTATGATTGAGACCCCGAACTTCTATCCATATGAAACCGGATACGGAAATCTTATGTACTTTGCAGGGCTGAACGGTGTTAAGCCGAAGAAGGTTGAAGAGCTTCTGGATCTTCTGGGACTTATGGACGCAGCCAATAGAAACGTTAAGGCATATTCTCTCGGAATGAGACAGAGACTGGGTATAGCTCAGGCTCTTCTTAAGGACCCGGATGTTCTTGTACTGGATGAGCCGACCAACGGCCTTGATCCGGAAGGAATATACGAAGTCCGCGAATATATCAAGAAGATAGCCAACGAGAAAAATATTACGGTACTCATTTCCAGTCATCTTCTGGGAGAACTGGAAAAAATGTGTGACAGGGCGATCATGATAAAGAAGGGTGAAGTCATAAGCTTCATGGACTTCCACAACAATATGAAGAAGCAGCAGATTACATTTGTAATCGAGAGCCTGGATACTGTAATGACAAGAAAGATCCTTAAGAATCACGGTTATGAAGTAGTCGGCTTCAATGAGCACGAAGTACGTGTAAAGATCGGTGCCAAGGAGAAGACGGATGTGGCAAGACTGCTTGCGTCAAAGAATGTCGTAATGACCGGACTGTATGAGGCCTGCGAGACTCTTGAGGATACATTCCTTGAACTTATGAGAGCATAAGCCATGCATTTATGATAAAATAATGATTGGCTGAGCGTGTCTCATGGTGATCGAAAAATAACTGCATGCAGAGAACGGAGGGCATCAATGATTAAAATATATGTTTGTGAAGACGATGATGAACAGAGAGAAAAAGTTAAGACTATTGTAGAGAATATTG
>CACZHN010000085.1 GCA_902780985.1 uncultured Lachnospiraceae bacterium
GGAGAAAATTCCTCCTGAAATTTTTTGGATACGTATATCATTTGTGCGGGGCTGATAGGATCACCTTCATAGTATCCGCATATAGTAAATTCTTTTTCGATAGTTTCATTATCATTTGTTATGACAAGCTTTACCTTGCTTCCTATTTCATATGGTATATCAAGAGCATCTAGGATGACCGTACTTAAGACAGCTTCATCTTCCGCTTCAGGCATTCTGCCTGCTACTGGATAACTGAAGGAATCTTTTGCATTTTGATCCTGTCCGTAATAGTACTCGATATGAAGCTTGTTAAGTTCTTCACTTATATCCATTCCCACAAGGATTCTGTATGAAATGCGTTTGAGTTTAGGATCGTCTTTTATCTGATCATATTCTGTTTCAGTGAGATATTTGAATCCGGCATGGCATTTACCTCCAACCTGTCGCATGGTAGATTCCTGAATTTCGTTAAACATGCTTCCTCCTACCGTAAAAAGAGTTGAAAAAAGCAGACTTGTAAGAATTACAGCAAGTACGAGTATCAGGTATTTATTCAGCTTTACTTTTATACCACTGACAGCTAGGTTGCTTACGGCTTTTTTATTATTTACTTTCTTCATGATGTCACTTCCTTATTGATGAAATGTATTCATTCATATAGTGTTGACGATATGTCCGTCTTCGATCCTGATGGTTCTGTCAGCCAGCTGAGCAATCTCGTCATTATGTGTGATCATAACGATGGTCTGGTTGAACTTTCGTCCTGTAGTCTTAAGAAGTCCCAGAACATCCTGGCTGGTCTTTGTATCAAGATTTCCGGTAGGCTCATCTGCGAGTATTATTGCAGGCTTTGAAGCAAGAGCTCTTGCTATAGCCACACGCTGCTGCTGACCTCCGGAAAGCTTAGAAGGAAGTACATCCAGCTTATGTGATATTCCGAGGGTTTCGACTACATTATCTATAAAATCCTTATCAACCTTTTTTCCGTCCAGCTGAAGAGGAAGGACTATATTGTCGTATACGGATATGGATGGTACAAGATTGAAACTCTGGAATATAAATCCGATCTTTCTTCTTCTGAAAATGCAAAGAGCATCGCCCTTCAGCTTCGATATATCTTTATCATCTATTATGACTTTTCCTGATGTAGGATTATCAAGTCCCCCAAGCATATGAAGAAGGGTTGACTTACCGCTTCCGCTTGTACCGATAATGCTGACGAATTCACCGCGCTCTACCGTAAGACTTACATCGTCAAGGGCTTTGCAAAGTGTCTCGCCCTCTCCGTAATATTTTTTAAGATTCTCCGCAACCAAAATACTCATGATGCCCCTCCTGAATGTATGTAAATATACTTTGTTTCTTTTACTTAATGCATAATATCATATAATTATTGCAAGATTCTTTCTGAAATCTTTCAAATCTGAAAGAATTTAAAAAATCACACCCGAAATTTTCGGCTTCGGGTGTGATATTACTGCAATGCCTGTCAGATATAACGGTTTTCGTTAATATTTGTAAGATTCTTTCCCTTCAGGAAGCTGTCTACTCCGTTATCTACTATATCCTGAAATTCATCCTTTGTTATAAGTCTGAGCCATAAAAGATTTATCTTATCCCCCATAAAGTCGTCGTACTTTGGAGCCGGTATATCGCTTAACACTCTTGAATTAAGGAATAAGAGATAATCGTATCCCGGAATCTCATTGAAAGGAATGGTATGTCCGTGACCGAGGAAAGTCTGCTCCTGCCAAGGCAGTGAAGCAAGAAATGACATGGCCGAATATACCTTTTCCACATCCTTCTCCATCTCTGCCTCACAGGCAAATCCCAGTTCCATTCTTCGATAATCAAGATATTTATCCTGATAAGTCATTTCGACTCTCGGCATAGGTATCATGCTGACACCCAGGGTTATACCATACAACTTATCGTCTTTCCTTCCCTGAGCGATTGCTTTAGGAGGAAATGTATCATTATCTATTGCATAATATTTATCGTGCTGACCGAAGAAATTTTCAAGTGCGGCTATATGGCTGTCCTGAACCTTTCCCCAGTAATCTTCATCATCGAAGAATTCCCAAAATTTTCTCGACTTGTTGAGTTCTTCTTCGAACTTCTTATAAGCCTGCTTAAGTTCCCAGGCAAAAGGGCTGATTCCCTTAGCATAAACGGAATATCCCGGAAAGTTTTCATATCCGCTGAATCCGGGAATGACAGCTATGATCTTATCTCCCGAAAGAAGCGCTGCCGCATCTCCTTCTTCAAACCATTCGATTGAAAGGCTCTCATCATCCAACTCGATTCCGGCTATATCATGATCTACAAATTCTTCCGGCATGGTGGGCTCGCGGCCTTCCTCAACAAAAGCTTCCTTCATATCTTTAGCGGCTTTCACTCTGTTGCATACCCAGCAGGACTTAAGCTCCGGCTCTTCACTTTCGGGATTCAGCCAGAGATAAAAGAAGTAAGTTCTGTCGGTTTTTTCTACAAAAGCCTGCATATCACCTACCGGTGACCAGTCTTCAACAATGATTTCAGATTCCATATTGTTCCCCTTTGTTATTAATTCACTGCATTGTCTATAGCGGTAAAAAAGTCCGTATTTTCAACTCTATATACTGTACCGTCTATTATTATATATTCATTATCTACCAATGTATATTCCGAAATAAACCCATATTCATCCGTAAATGCTATGTTATAAGAATTTCTTTCGGCTTTAACGGCTTCGGGATCTTCTATTGTTTTCTTTATTTTCAGAGTATGAAATGCATGCCTCAGGGAATCGATAGTCTCCCTGTCGGTTATACTTTCGGTATCGATCATAACTTCGGTCATCGACGGCTCTATAAATTCGATAAACTTTTCTCCGTGGAGATTAATACCGTTATCTGTCAGCACATATTTACCTGTAGGATCATAGTAAAACTCGATAGTATATCCCGGATCATCCTCAATCACTACATATCCGTCGGATATATCTTCAGTCAGCAGACATGTTCTGTATATGGAATATCCTGCTTCATCACCGTTCTCCATGGTATCGGATATATAACCTTCGTAATAAGCCGCCATCTGATTACTTTCTTCATTGAAGGTGGCGTTTTCGTCAAGAGAGGTTACGAATTTTATAAACTCCTCATCACTGCTGTATATATTAAGGTTACATTTTGAAATGAACAGATTTTCCCAACGACTATTTTGGAGTTCAAGAACTGCCGGGATTATCAAACCTCTTTCTCTGAGGGAGGCTTCCGCATCGGAATCAGCCTCGGACTTTTCCGATTCGATATATTCCCAGAAAGGAGTGAGTATTTCATCCTGATTTTTCGAATACTCATACTCTTTTGCCCGTTCTCCGTTTTTATAAACTATGATTTTTCCTCTGTTTAAGACAACCATATATATATCTTTGTCAATTCTGTATTGGAACAGGTGCTTTCCGTAGGTGAATTCTTCGGTTCCCGCTTCCGAAAGATGAAGTATTACAGCGGCATCATCATAGCTTATGGGTGAATATGATTTAAAGGTTTTGATGAATTTATTCCCCATAAATCCTTCTTCACCGCCGTCATATATATCCACATCGGCTGTAATATATGCAAATTCGCCGTCTTCTATTTTAGGATAAGTATCAAGATAATCGTAAACCGGGATACATTCGTTTGAAACTTCGATAAGGTCGTCGTCGACTCTCATTACATAAAATCCCGCATTCTCTTCGGAAGTGATATCCAGCCAATCTGTCACATCTTCATGACCGTTTGTCTGGACGGTGGTCTTTCCTGTATCTTTTCCGCATCCCGATAATGCTGCGACTATAGATAATGCTATTATAATCCCCTTAAATCTCTTCATATTCCGTTAATACCTTTCCTTATATTTGGTGAATCCCCTGTTTATATAACGAATCAGCACGGAAGATTTATGGGATCATTAAGATTGTAACATATATTAAAGGGAATTTGTGAAATACTCCAGCAGAAGGTCCGGAACATACTGATAGTGATGGCTTTTATAAATTTTTACCTTATATGTGGTAACGCCCGCCTGTTCCAATCTTTCCTGTAAATGATCTACGCCTTCCAGTGTGGAATCGTTATCGCCGAAATACTCTTCGTAATCTTCATCTTCTTCGTCTCCTGCGGTTATCACAAGATTTCTGTCATAAGAGTCGCATCTCTCGAAATATCCGTATTCATTCTTATATTCCTCATAATCCTCAACACAGGTAAAGTATGGAGTCCAGAACGTCGGACTACCGATTATATAATTTTTGAATGGCTTATTTTCGTATCTGTCAAAGTTAAATGCAGCATAATGGGTAAAGACTCCTCCCTGGGAATGACCGAACAGAGTTGAGTTTTCAAAATCAAAGTTGTATCTTTCGTTCAGATAAGGCATCAGATTATCCGTGATAAAGTCCAGAAATTCCTTCTTTCTGTCACAGAGTATGCTGCCGCGCAGCTCGTTATCCCATCCGTCCAGGTCATATGCAAAGCCTATGGTTATAAGTATCTGCGGATCGGCTTTACCCTCCTTCATGGCCTCATAAAGGGACGTCACATCGTTGAATCGCCATACCGCATCCGTCATGGCTAAAACAGGATAAGCCTTTGCACTGTCATAATCCGGCGGAGTTACCACATGGATTGTAAAGTTGAGATCCAGTTCCTCATCATACATATGATATTCGGAAATGTAATCCTTGATCGCGGAAACCTTCTCTTCATCCATCTCCCAGTACATACTTTCACTGTTCTGATTGCTCATGCTTCCGTAATAATAATCTAGGTAATGCTCTATATATTCCTGAGTTGTTGTCTCGTAATCATTCTCAGCTACAGCCTCAAAAAGCTTTATAGAATTGTTATATTCAATATCTGTCGGAACTTTCTGGTGACCGTTTGCTATATCCTCATCATATTCGGCTCTTAATTTTGTTTTCGCATCTTCAAGATTATCAAAAGAAACCTCTTCGATTTCCCAGCTGCCGTCAACTTGATCAACATGCATAAATTCAACAGTTCCCGAACCTCCGTCATATCCGGCAGGAGGCAGCGGATTGAAAACAGGTTCTTCATTTACGATGGCACCGAAGCCTTCACAGTAAAGAATCTTATCCTTCAGATTGCTGTAATCCTCTTCTGCTGCATCTGATTCGGAAGCCTGTGCTGATTCCCACGGCTTATCAAGGAGCATAAATTCTGTTTCTTCCGCAGCTGCAAGCTCTTTTTCGGTCATGTGATTATTTAGCAGATTATCTTGTTTTGATACAGCCGAAGTACTTTCGATTTCGGTAGTAGCAATTGGTGTATCGGAGTTACTGCATCCGCATACTCCAAATATCATTACTGCAGACAGTAAAACCGCAGCTGTTCTTTTAAAACACTTCTTCATTTAAAAAACCTCCATATTGTTTTGCTAATAGGGATATTAGCAGACCAACATGGAGGTGATAGGAATTCTATATGGATTTTATATGGAGATGAGTTTTATTTCAGCTGCAACTCCATCAGGTTCATTGGTAAGAGATGCGGTACCACCCTGTTTTGTGATGATAAGATTCGCAAGATAAAGTCCCAGACCGCTTCCGCCGCTTCTGCCGGTTCTTGATGAATCGGCTCTGTAGAAAGGCTCAAAGAGATGGGGAAGATCCTTTTCATCTATATGAGCTCCCTTGTTTCGTATGCTTGTTACTATATTATTTCCGTTCTTTACGGAGGCTATCTCTATTTCCGAGCCTTCTTTTGAATATAAAACCGCATTACTGATAAAGGCGCCGACTGCAAGAGCCGTAAGCTCCGCATTTCCTTCAAAGAACAGATCGGAAGCTATATTCATTTTTACGGTAATGTTTTTTACTGTAAACAGATCTTCCGACTGAAGCAGTTTTGTATTCAGCACATCAGACATATTTACGGTGGTCTTGACCATTTCATCCGAGGACTGCATTCTGGATGCGGTGAGAATCTCATTTATAAGAGCTTCTATCTGTTTCACCGTACGAAGTGATTTGGACAGATAAGTATCATGATCCTCGTAAGGCTCAATTCCTTCAATCATTCCGCGGATATGTCCTTCCAGTACTGTCACGGGAGTTTTTAACTCATGAGATGCGGCTGCAAAGAACATTTCCTTCTGGTTTTCAAGTTCCCTGACTCTTGTTATCTCATCTTCCAGCTCCTTGATCTTCTGATTCAGTGCGGAGGACATCGCGTTAAGATTCCGTGCCAGATCCCCTATCTCATCATGTCTTTTAGTATTACATCTGGCATCGAAATCCATATCTGCCATTTTCTGTGAAACCAGGCTCAGTTGTCTGACAGGTCCGGCAAAGAGATATGCATATATAAAAGAACTTACAAGAGAAATAAGTGTAAGTATCAGAATTATCTGCTTATAGCTTCCTGCAAGAGCCCGGGGGATCAGATTATGCTTCTCACCGTAATCATAATACTGCAGCATGTAGTCGGTATCATCATCGGTAAAGGCGATGGCGTAGGAACCGAAATAGCTGTTATCATCAAGCTTATCCATGGCTTTATTAACTTCCTCCATGGATTTAAGGCTGCGGCGTCCGATGGTATTTACAGGAGTGTTATAGGCTCCGTTTATATAATCCTCCTGAATATAGATAGCTATATCCATCCCGGTTCTTTCGATAAAATCGTCGATAAGCATTCCGCCCTTTGCTCTCGGCGTATGTGCAAGGGTTTCTATCAGATCATCCAGTTCATCTCTCGGGGAATACATCATTTCCGGTGTTTTGGAATAAAGAACAAAGCATATCAGAAAGCCGGATAAAAACTGAACGATAAAGGATATAAGGAAGACTTTGAATGATAATCTGTTAAACATCTTTCTTATCAATCTTATACCCCCTGCCTCTGACGGTTTCTATATATTCTCCGCCGATCTTATGACGAAGATTCTTGATATGGCTGTCCACTATTCTTTCATCCACAAGGGAATCGAAGTCCCAGAGAAGATTCAGAAGCATCTCACGGCTGAAAACTCTTCCCGGATTCTTTGCAAGAGTATGGAGTATATCGAATTCTCTGGAGGTAAGTTCAACATTACGTCCTTCCACGGTTACCTCCATAGTATCTGTATTGATGATTATATTCCCGCAGACAAGCACTGAGTCATGTCTGGCCTGAGCCGAATCGTTTCGCCTCAGGAGAGCATTCACCTTACGGATAAATACAGGCATAGAGAAAGGCTTTGTGACATAGTCGTCTGCCATTAAGTCATACCCCTTGATCTGTGACTTATCATCGTTCAACGCGGAAAGGAATATTACAGGAACATCCGACTGCTTCTTTATAACCTCACAAACACCGAAACCGTCGATCTTCGGAATCATGATATCCAGGATCACCAGATCATAGCTTCCCTTTGAAAACTGTGATATGGCTTCTACTCCGTCAACGGCAAGAACTACCTCGAAACCTTCATGGCTGAGGTAGTTCTTGAGAAGTTCTCTTATTTCAGGCTCATCTTCAACGATCAGAAGCCTTTTTCTTGTTTCGGATTTAATAGAATTCATTAATCTTCGGCTTTCATATTTTTATATTTAACCCCCATTGAAATGAGGCTTTTTCTCATCTTCCGGACCTTATGGTCAGCGAATCTTCTTCCTATACAGTTTCCGATCATAATGACCTGTGCACCGGTTTTTACGGCTGCTTTTGCTGTTGCTCCCACGCATCCGCATTCATTCAGTCCGCATATAAGGATACGTTTATATCCCTGTTCCTTCATATGTTTACTGAAGTCTTTGGATGTATATGAGTTAGGAAGATTTTTCTCGAAACAGAGATCCGATACAATATTCACACCTTCGTAGATTTCCGTTCCTTCGGTTCCTTCTATGGAAAAGCCTACCAGCTTTCTCATAATAGGGTTATTGGGCAGGATATGCTTGATATATATTATATCGTAATCCTTTTCGACGCAATGGTTTATGAGTCCGTTTACATTTCCTACGAGAGTTTCCGTGTCATAGGAAAACATAGTTTTTCGTTTGTCCCATAAGTAATCGTTCTGAAGATCGATCACAAGCAGCGCTTTTTTATCAGACATAGTGCCTTCTCCTCATCTATTTCTTCATTCTGCAGTATTCGTACATCTTCTTCCGTAAGAATTTCTTTTTGAATAAGAGATTGGATATTGCCTTTTTCCAGCATATAATCCACACCGATCATCTGCATGATGATTATGGCTTCGATCATAAGCCGGCCTCTTCTTTCCGTAAGGAAGTATTCCACCCTGAGGGGATATCCCTCGTAGGTTTTCTTATCTACAAGTCCGAACTGCATGAGCTCTTTCAACTGTTCCAGAAGCATCTTCTGTGTTATGCCTTCTATCTCCCGTTCCAGTTCGGAAAGCCCCTTAGGGCCATCCTTTAACTGGTACAGTATAATGGTCTTCCACTTACCTTTTATGATGTCATGAACAATCTCCAGCGGACATGTATAGTCATCCCTTATTTTCATATAGATAATTCTCCGATTTTACAAGCTTTGCAAATCCGTCTCCCAGAGCTGCCATATATACATCATGAACAGTCTCTGCATCAATCTTTCTTCCATTATGCTTTAAAGACATTGTTGTACAGGCATCTTCCACCACGGTAACCTCATATCCGTAATCCTGGCAGGCTCTGACTGTAGTATCCACGCACATATGGGACATCATGCCGGCTACCGTAAGATGGGTTATTCCCTGTTCTTCAAGATACTCATGAAGATCCGTTCCCAGAAATGAACTTGGATAATCTTTACGTACTATCTTCTCTCCCTCAATAGGCTTTACAGAATTATGGATTCCGGCAAACATATTGAAGTTATGCTGTACATGTATAACCGGCATATTATGGGCTCTGAAGTAATTCAGTACTTTAGCCGCACGCCTGGCAGTCACCATAGGTCTGTGCAGAAAAAGCGGTCCCGGTGTAAAGTAAATGTTCTGGATATCGATAAGTAATAATGCTTCTTTTTTCATATCATCCACCTCCTGAGGAAAATGTATCGCATTTCCCCGGAAATGGAAATTACCCACTTTTTTGTGGGTATGATCAACCCTTCGAAGCCTTTACTAAAAGGAAATCCGGTTTATGAAGATTATCACTGTAATCCGGATATTTAGCCAGAATCTCATCATCCGGATGAGGTTCAAGGACTCTCTCAATCTTAAATCCCGTTTCAACCAATGTATTTATAATAGTTGAGAACATTCTGTGATATCTCTTGATCCCGTCAATGAACCAATTGCATTCGGTTTCTTTCTCCACACAGTAGTTCTTAAGATTAACATGGAGCTTTTCTCCGTTTTCGTCCATTGTCCATCTTTCTCCATATGTGTAACAAGTATTGATCGGATGCTCCTGTGAGTATATAAACAGACCACCCTCATTTAAATGTTCGTATATATTCTTTAAAACTCCCGAAAAGTCTTCTATATAGTGAAATGCAAGAGAACTTACGACTACATCGAATTTCTCCTTTATCTCACCGATATCTTCCATCGGCATATGAAGATATGTGATCTGTTGGTCGCTGTTCTCTGCTTTAGCTACCTCCAGCATCTTTTCGGAGATATCTATTCCCAAAACTTTTTCGGCTCCCATTCGTATATAATCCTTGCAGTGCTCGCCGAATCCGCATCCAAGGTCCAGAATCTTCTTTCCTTTAAGATCCGGAAGGAGTGAGTAAAGTGCCGGTATTTCGAATAAAGTATTGGCGTTTACTTCGCGCTCTCTGATCTTTTTATAACCCTCAAAAAATGTTTCGTTGTCAAATATGTTCTGCTTCGCCACGATAAATACCTCCGGGATGTCATTTCTTCTTTTTA
>CACZHN010000086.1 GCA_902780985.1 uncultured Lachnospiraceae bacterium
GCCTGTCTTCTCGACACATTCCTTCATCTCTCTCTGAAGGCTGTCATAATCATTATCGTTGGTTATCTTAAATACCTCTTCGTTAGGGAAGATACCGAATACCGTAACATCATTCTTCTTACAGAGATCCGAAGCCTCATCAAGTTCTACAAGAGGCTTTCCCAGATTCTCCTGAGCGTTATCGGTAGACATTATGATAACTCTTGTTCTGTCCTCATCATCGAGATGCGGAAAACTGTAAAGACAAGAAGCAAGTCCTTCACCTATAAGGGAACTACCCTTCTGGTAGTTATTGATGAGTGTACCCGCATCATAATACTCCAGTTCAGCCTGAAGCTCGTAGAATCTGTCCCACTCTTCTTCCGTAAGATCGTATCTGCTGTAGAAATCCATGTATTCTTTCTGAAGCTCGAAGTATACCTTAAGGTCTTCCAGTTTCCTAAGAATGAAGTCGTAATCATCCGTCATCGGAACATAGAGCACTGTCGAGGTATTGTAGATCGTAATACCGAACCTGTCTCCGTCCAGACTCTTTACAACATCCTGAAGGCTGTCTACAAGATCGTAATTCAGATAACAGATGGAATAAGAAACGTCCAGATTAAGATAGATATCTCTCTTCTTTGTTCCGTTGCTTACCGTCTCTGTTTTAACCGGGCGAGCCATAAGTACAAGTGTTGTTATAACGGCTACGATGATACAGAACTCCATCGCCGCTCTCAGAGCTTTCTGAGCCACATAATACTTTCTGTACTCCGGAAGCTTTCTTACAAAGCTTGTGTTGGCAGCTCTTACACCGCCTTTATATTTTGTTTTTTGTTTAAGTACATGAAGCAGGACCACCGCCACAATAAGTACCGGTATTCCTATCTTCAGAATTAATGGATACTTTAGTGCCATAACTCCAGAACCTTTCTGGTCTTATATATTGACTGATTAACATCCGCATAAGTGAAACGAGCAAATTCCGGCTCGTAGTACTCCTCTACCAGCTGTGTAAGAGCAGGTATATTTACCTTTCTTATCTCCGACAGAGTATACTTCTCAACGGGAATGCCCGTAGCCTCAAAGATAAATCCTCTGATACAGGAACTCATATTCTGATAAGCCTGTCTTATGGATATCTTTCCGCTGCGGAGGTCTGCCTCTATTCCACCCAGCTTTCCGAGATAATTCATTCTTATCTCCTGCATGGTCTTAGGCTTCGGTTTCTTGATCTTGATCTTCTTAGGTCTCTTCAGCGCATCTCCGAACTTCTTTCGGAAATATATCTGCAGAAAGATGACCGCTGCGATAAAGACCAGTCCCAGCAAAAGCCAAATAAGCATATATGAAATTGGATCTTCAAGATCAACTGATATTCTCATGCCTGTGCCTCTCAAACAGTTCTACTACTTTATCTATAATATCCGCCTCACGGCTTATGGATACCATTGATACACCGTACCTTCTGTACAGCTTTTCCAGATTCTCTATTCTGGACTTTCTCTCCTGCCACTCAGCCTGATACAGCTTTTCTCTGTGGGCAGTATATTCATCCTCATATCTCTTACGCTCAACATCATATACGTCATAGCCGTACATATATGCGTCTTCCACATTTATTATAAGAAGGTCGTTGTTCACGGTTACCTTGCGGAGGATCTTTTCATCGATCTGCTGTATGCCCGCCATATCCGTAACACATACGATGACCATCTTTCTTCTGATACTTTCGGAAATGTAATCCAGCAGTCCGGCCATACCGGTCTTTCCGCCGCTTCCTATATTCTGTCTGCAGCGCACCATAAGGTTTTCGAAATGCGCCGCTCCCGACTTGAAGTAGCTGAAATCTATTCCGCCTCTTGTATCCTGCATCAGTGCAAAATCATCTCCGTGCTTATCCACCAGATAAGCGATGGTACCGAAGGCATCTATTGCGATCTCGGACTTTTCCTCGTATTCGGAAGTATCCGCCAACATCTTCTCTCCCGTATCTACTACGAAGAGAACGTTATGCTTCCTCTCCGCAATGAATCTTCTTACAAGTGTCTTACCCGTCTTGGACGAGGATTTCCAGTCGATATCCTTGATGTTGTCTCCGTAGGCATATTCCCTGAGATCATCGAAATCAAGACTGCGTCCTCTGAAAACGGAAGTGAAATCACCGTCAAGAACATTGGAAGTCTTTCTGTTGGTATAAAGAGAAACCTGAGCTCTTATTTTCGACAGATTATCATAATCCATATATTTATCCTCTACGGAGCCTGAATTGTATTAACGATCTGATCTATGATGTTCTCAACAGTTACATTGTCTGCTACGGCTGAGTAGTTCAGCTCGATCCTGTGACGAAGAACCTGATGTCTGAGGAGCTTTACATCATCCGGTGTAACATAAGTTCTTCCGTATATAAGTGCAACAGCCTTAGCGATCTTCATAAATGCGATGGATGCTCTCGGGCTGGCACCGAGTCTTACGTACTTGCTGAATTCCTGAGGAAGAAGCTTATCCGTACGTCTTGTTGCATCTACGATGTAGGAAATGTACTTCTTGATAACAGGATCAACGTAAACTCTCTCGGCAATATCCTGAACATTATCAACGTCCTTGATGGTAAGAACCGCAGGAGTCTTCTTGATACTTCCTGCCTCGATACGATTAAGGATCTCTGTCTCTTCATCAGGAGTAGGATATGTGATCTTCTCCTTAATGATGAAACGGTCTGTCTGTGCTTCGGAAAGAAGATATGTACCTTCCTGCTCGATAGGGTTCTGAGTTGCGATAACGATAAATACATCGTTCGGCATCTTGTATGTCTCACCGCCGATGGTCACCTGTCTCTCCTGCATGGCCTCGAGCATGGCACTCTGTGTCTTTGCACTTGAACGGTTTATCTCGTCAAGCAGGACAAAGTTTGCAAATACAGGTCCCAGGTTTGTTTCAAACTTACCTGTAGACTGATTGTAAATCTGAGTACCTATGATATCACTCGGTAAAAGATCCGGTGTACACTGAATTCTTGAAAACTTTCCGTCAACCGCATCGGAAATTGTCTTTGCGGCTGTAGTCTTTGCAAGACCCGGAACAGACTCAATAAGTACATGTCCGTCTGCTATTATGGATGCAACCAGCGCAAACTTAAGATTCTGCTGGCCTACTACCTTCGCGTCGAAATAATCCGAAAGCTTTTTGATGGTATCCTGAGCGTAATCAAATTCCTCTCTGGTGATACCTGCATTCTGATCTTTAATCGGATCCATATTATTTGTTCCTCCTCAAATATACTATCTATTTTGGGTAATTAATTAATGTACGTTAAAACACACAAAGATTATTATATCACAGCTTCAATGCATGTTATACGATAATCTTTACGAATTGTATAACATGCATTGTTATTATCATTATGATATTATCATTATATATTCACAAAATTATTTTGTCAACAGATATTATCAAAATATTTATATGTGTCTGATCTTAGTATCCGGCAGACGCGCTGTATACGGTTCCGTCAATAGCATTGATCTGTATAAAACTTCCTTCTCCTATCAGTTTTCCTTCCGCATCATAGCATACTCCGCTGAAATCCCATACGGGAACCAGAAGTGCTCCGCTGAAGTCATTTGGTTCGGAAACCTTAGTATATGAAAGAGATATATCCGTAATCTTTATATTAAACTCCATCGGTCCGGCTTCCTGATACAGGAATGAATCGAAGGACGGCATAGAATTCAGAACTTCCAGCTGTGAAGCCATGTATATATCCTTTATCTCTTCAAAATCCTTAAGCTTGCTGTTTTCCACAACGGTCTCTTCCGCTGTAAGAGGATCTCCTATGATCAGTCCCACTACACCGTTGTCATTGACCATCATCTCAACGTATTCTCCGCTCCATATGGTCTTGCTGTAATCTCCTCCCGAATAGGAATCGGCATACTTTTCTCCGTAATCCTCTACGGCATTTCCGTTCACGCCCCTTTCGAATACGATATCCCAGGCTCTGCCGGCGGTAACATCATATGTATATGTACCGTCATCGGCTTTGGTATTTACTACATTATCATAGCCGATCAGATAGCTGTCCTCTGCTGTTACCGGAATATATTGTTTACCGTATCCCAGTTTTTCCAGCATTTCCTCAGCCTGCTGCAATGCCTCTTCTTTTGAAAGATTATTGGTCTCCTTTGTACTTTCCGAAATTCTGTATCCCTTAAAATCCGGGTCCCTGTCGCCTGAACCTACAATCTGGATAACATTTCCTTCTTCGTCAAACTCCGGTTCTCCGGGGGCCGAAGGCTCTCCGATAGGAGTCTCGGGATTGTTTTCGAAATCACCTACATATTCTATTCCCTTTTCAACAGGCCATGTATAAACATTCATACACGGAAGAACAAGTCCATTGGGGACGAAATAATCTTTACTCTTAAAGAACTTCAGTGAAGATCCGTAATTTTCCGTATTTATGACCGAAAAGCTTGCGTAGCTTCCGTCAGAACCATCCGTTACTCCGTAGAACAGCTCTCCGTCTCTTGCAAGGTCCGAATAGTACCAGCCATACAATTCCGTATCACTGTAGTCCGCTGCTTTTTCATTTACACTGAAGAGTTCCGTATCAACCGGATATGCACTTACATCTTCATAACAAACAAGCCCTCTGTACTGTGACTCATCTATGCTCCACAGATCCTCTCCGCTCTTCTTTACACGCTCAATCTCGGGATCCATAACTCTGATCCCATCATACAGCTGTACATCTCCGAGAAGTGCCTCCTTGGCTTTCTTCATGGTTTCACTATCTATCTTGTTTCTTGTGACCTTTACCAGAGGATAACTGTCGCATTCCGTAAGATTCACCGGTGCGTCTACATCAACCTTTATAACACCGTTGTCGCTTTCCAGTATTGTACTGAAATCATCTATCTTCTTTGTCTTTGCTGCGGTTCCTTCCGGAACAGCTGCTCCGTCGGTGGTATAATCAACGGATTCTTCCGTCTTACCGGCCTCATTCACCATATCGCCTATGTTCTTCTCTGTGGCTAGAGGTGCTCTCTCCGCTGCAGCCTGTTTTTCTCCCGTGCACCCCGATACAGACATCATCAGACATCCCATCATAAGTGCAGCCCCTGTTCCTTTTATCTTCTTAATCATTTTTACCATTTCCTCCTTGGAATATTTATCATGGTAAAAAGATACATCCAAACCTTAAATCAAGTATTCCTGTTTTTGTAAACAAGTTGTAAACTCTTGATCCTTATCACCGTTCCTTCACCAACCTTGCTGGATATCTCCATGGTAAGTCCCAGCTTATCCACGATAAGCTTTATGATAGAGAGCCCCAGTCCCGCTCCGCCTTCTTTACGGGATCTGGATTTATCCACCATATAGAACGGTTCCGTGATGGAAGACAGTTCGTCTTCGGGAATTCCTATTCCCTCATCCCTTACAGTAAGGCTGTCATCCTTAAGTTCCAGCCACACTCTTCCGCCGGGATTGCTGGCTTTTATACTGTTATCCACCAGATTTATGATCACATCTTTTATCAGATCCTCGTCGGTGCAGATCATTTCCGCATCGCATTCGGTTATCAGCTTTACTTCCTTTTCCTTAAGTCTTACGGACACCGTATCGGATACGCTTTCCAGAAGTTCCTCAGCGTCAATGTTTTTCTTTTCCGCTACGTCTCCGTCGGAAAGGCTGAGGAGCTGCATCATTTTCTTGGATAATCTTCCCAGTCTGTTGGTCTCCGAATATATATAGTAGAGTGCTTCGTTCTTCTGATCTTCGCTGAGCTTTGTGGTCAGCAGAGTTTCCGCATAACCCGCTATCGCGGTCATTGGAGTTTTCAGTTCATGGGACAGGTTGCCCATCATAAGAGTCTTCTTATATTCGGACTCGGTAAGTTCCCTGTTACGTTCTTCCACTGCTTCCGCCATCTCGTTGAAACGTCCCGCCAGAACTCCTATCTCATCCGACGAAGATACATCCACACGTCGGGAATAATCTCCTTCCGCCATATCCTCCGCTGCTTCTGTAAGCGCACTGAGAGGCGACAGAACTCCTCTGAGTACCAACGCCGCTACAGCAACTACCAGAAGAAGCATCCCCAGAGAAATGAGGATATAGTATATCGTGTACTGACGGATCTTCAAATATACATCGGTAATGTCATACAGCCTGTAGAAGCTGTAATCTCCTATATTCTTACAGTGTGCTATATACCTGCCATCGTCAAATAAAAGTTCGCTTCGTTTCCCGGTATCCACCATACCGGTATTGACAACATAAGCCGCTTCCCGCAGCTGATCAAAATCAAAAGCGGTAAGGTTATAGATTTCTTCTCCGTCATTCCTATATATAATATTTCTCCAGTTATTCTCGTTCTTATATACGATCCTGATCCTGGCTTCTACGGCAGTATCATCGCTGTCTTCCACCAGATCTTCAAACTTCGAAAAGGACTCGGAGGATATCATCATCGCCTCGCCGTAAGCATCACGGATCATACTGCTTCTCAGCATAAATAAAAGAACAATGCCGCTGACTATAACACTTACAGCAGCGGCAATACAGACAATTATGATCAGTTTATTTTTCAGTTTCACTATTCTACCTCAAGTCTGTATCCGAATTTTGGAATTGTCTTTATGGCATCCTCAAGCCCCAGTTTCTTCCTGAGCTGTCCTATATGAACATCCACTGTTCTGGTTTCTCCCACAAAATCAACTCCCCATACCATGGAGAGAAGCTTCTCCCGGGCTATGGCTTTATTCTTGTTTCGGATCAAGACTTCAAAAAGTTTAAACTCCATAGTCTTAAGATGGATCTCTTCTCCGTCACGTTTTACCTGCATTGCTTCAAAATCCACATCAAGACCGCATATTTTTTCGGTCTTATTCAAAGCTCCCGTACGTCCGAGAACTTTCTCTATTCTGACCATCAGTTCCAGAACTTCAAAGGGCTTCACGATATAATCCTCGGCGCCGCCTCTGAGTCCCGTAACTTTAGACGCTATATCATCCTTGGCAGTAAGGAATATGGCAGGGATTCCTCTGGACTTTACCACTTCGAAAAGCTGAAATCCGTCCATCCCCGGAAGCATTACGTCCAGAAGAGCAAGACTGTAATCCGAATCCTCATTGAGAGAATCCGCCGCCTCCTGTCCGTTATTATAAACAACCGCCTGATATCCCGCGCACTCGAGATTTACCGCGATCATTCTCGCTATTGCTTCTTCATCTTCAACCACCAGTATTCTAAGCATTTCCACTATCCTTCACTACTCCGGATCAGAATTCTGATCACTGTTTGCTCCGTCGTCAGCGGAAGCCCCCTCGCCGCCTTCTCCGGTATTCACATCGGCAGATCCCGTTCCGCCGCCTGTATAAAGGTCTCCGAAGACCTGTGTACAGAGGTCTTCCATAAATTCTATAGACCATCTGTCATCATACTCTGTAATGGAATTCTCTGCCGCAAGAGCAGGTGTATAATCCCTGAGTCTGTATGTGGTCATAGCCTTCTCGGCCACCACACGATGTGTAACCAGCGGTTCAACCGCATAACTTGCTATGGATACCGCACCGCTCTTATCCTTATGAAGAGTAACCTTCGCCATAAGTCCCAGCATCGGCTCAGCCGTCTCCTGAGTGGAAATGAAGTTACCCATGGAATAATAACAGAGCATCTGATTTCCGTTCTTTCCGGTTATCCATTCAACCGGCTCCACTACGTGAGGATGATCTCCCAGAACAAGAGTCACTCCCTCATCCGCAAAGAACTGTGCCCAGTCTTTCTGGAAATCATCGACGCCGAGATTGTACTCTGTTCCCCAGTGAGGAAATACAACCACAGCATCTGCCATATCTTTGGCACGTCTTATATCATAAGCTATCTTGTTCTTGTTATCATCATCCAGCATGTCTATCATGTAATGATCTTCATCGGGAAGAATAAATCCGTTCAGGCCATATGTATAATTGAGCATTGCGATCTTGAAACCGCCCTTCTCGTATATATATATTTCCGAAGCATCAGCCGGTGTAGGATGAATTCCGAGTACCTCAACCTCAGGATGTGCACTTTCCCAGTAACTCATACAATGCTCGATGGCTTTAACTCCCCAGTCCATGGTATGGTTCGATGCATGAAGAACTACGTCAAATCCCGCATTTGCAACAGCATCCGCAACTTCATCTCTTGCACTGAAATTCGGATATCCCTGGATACCCAGATCATTTCCTCCGTAAATAACCTCATTATTGATTATTGCGCAGTCCGCAGCCTGAACATCATCCTTTACATGTTCAAACATATGATCGTAACTGTATGTTCCGTCCGAAAGTTCACCCGAAAGCTGAACTCTTTCATGCATCAGCAGGTCCATCAGCAGGTCGCCGACCATTATCAGACTCACATCAACTCCGTTCGGATACGGGTCAACCGGCTCTGCCTCTATCGGTGTTGCTATCTCGGTCGACTGATCCTTCTTACCCTTCTTGCCTGTCCCATTCTTATCGGAGCCGCAGCCCGAAATAGAGCCCAACATAAGAATACCGGCAAGAATGAGAGATACCAGTCTCGAATGCTTTGTTACAGATTTCAATTTCATAAAGTCCCCTTTATACAATCCACATCCAACTATAAATTGTCCCATTTCCAAATATAACAGAAATTTCTTAATAATCCATAAAAAATTTCGCAAAATCACTTTAAAAACACAGTGTACCATAATCCGACGATAAATGCTATAATCGAGAGGTGCCACTAATTCGAGAGAGGATGATAAAATGGAATATAATTTTTTCGCAACCATATCAAGAATGAAATACATCGAGCGCTGGGCTCTTATGAGAAATTCAAGAAGCGAGAACCTCAGTGAGCATTCACTGGAGGTAGCGATGATCGCTCATGCGCTTTGTACGATAGGAAATGTAAGATACGGCCGCAGCCTTGACGCCAGCCGTGCAGCCCTTATAGGACTCTATCACGACGCTTCGGAAATCATCACCGGTGACATGCCGACTCCCGTTAAGTATGTAAACGATCATCTTAAGGATGCATATAAAGAAGTGGAGCGCATGGCGGAATATAAGCTGCTGGAAAGACTTCCCGCAGATATCCGTGCCGAGTACGAGACCATTCTCAAGAAGCCCGCTTCCGCAGATGAAAATGAGCTCTATATGCGCCGTCTGGTAAAGGGAGCTGATAAGCTTTCCGCTTATATCAAATGTATTGAAGAAGAGAATTCCGGTAACAGGGAGTTCCGCACCGCAAAGGAGACCATCTCCGCCACCCTCGATAAGATGGCTGCCGAACTTCCGGAAGTTGCAGACTTCATGAAGGAATTCCTGCCGCCGTACGGTCGTACTCTTGATGAATTATCCAGATAAAAAAATAACCCGGAGATTTTTCAATCTCCGGGATTTTTTTAGTTGTCCCAAGGAAGGTTCTGCTTTTCTTCTTCGGCTTCGGAAGTTTCATCAACCTCCGGCTCCTCAACAACCGGAGTCTCTTCAACCACCGGTGTTTCAGCAGGTGATGCATCTTCCATGGAGTCGAGTCCGTTGAACGGATCCTCTGACTGAAATACTCTTACTTTGTTCTTCGGAGTTTTCTCTTTTGCGGCTTTTGCAGCTTCCTTCTCTTTTTTCTTCTTTTTCTTTTCTTCTTTTGCAGCAGCTTTTGCGGCAACCTTTTCTTCGGCTGCCTTCTCAAGATCTACATCGAAGCCTGATGAGAACATTGAAGTCTCATTGATAACTTCACCCTTCTCATTTACCTTTACTTCAAGATTTTTTCCCGTAGCTTCATTGAATATCTGCATGAATTCCTTACCGGATATGGTCTCGTGATCTATCAGGTAAGTTGCGATAGCATCAAGAACGACCTCATTTTCCTTGAGGATCCTGTATGCCTTGTCGTATGCTGCATTTACGATATTCTTTACTTCGTTATCAATCTTGGTTGCAGTTTCTTCAGAGCACTGCATAACGCTTCTTCTGTCCAGATACTCTCCTGTGATGGCTTCAAGCTGAACCATACCGAACTTATCCGACATACCGTACATGGTAACCATGGCTCTGGCTTCTCTTGTAGCCTGCTCGATATCGTTGGATGCTCCCGTTGTTACCGAAGGGAACTTGATAGCCTCTGCGGCACGTCCACCCATGGCAATAACTATATGAGCTTCCATCTCGGTCTTGGTCTGAAGATACTTCTCTTCTTCAGGTGTCTGCCATACATATCCGAGAGCACCTCCGGTACGTGGCACGATAGTGATCTTCTGAACCGGCATGGTATTCTTCTGAAGTACCGTAAGAAGTGCATGTCCCGACTCATGGTAAGCAACTATGCTCTTCTCCTCAGCGCTGAGGATACGATCCTTCTTCTCCTTACCGGCAAAGACAACTTCAACCGATTCCAGAAGGTCATTCTGGGATACCAGTTTTCTGCCCTTACGTACTGCAAGAAGCGCAGCTTCGTTAATGATATTTGCAAGATCCGCACCTGCAGAGCCGCTTGTGGCAAATGCAAGTTCATGCAGATCTACTGTCTCATCAAGTTTAACGTTCTTTGAATGAACTCTGAGAATGTCTTCTCTGCCCTTAAGGTCCGGCTTCTCTACGATGACACGTCTGTCGAAACGTCCCGGTCTCAGAAGAGCCTTATCAAGAACCTCAGGTCTGTTGGTTGCGGCAAGGACTATGATACCCTTTGCCGTATCGAATCCGTCCATTTCCGAAAGCAGCTGGTTAAGTGTCTGCTCACGTTCCGAATCACCGCCCATGTGTCGGGTATCACGGCTTCTACCGATTGCATCGATCTCGTCGATGAAAATGATACAAGGTGCCTTAGCATTGGCCTGCTTGAACAGGTCTCTTACTCTGGATGCACCTACGCCGACATACATCTCAACGAATTCCGAACCCGACATTGAGAAGAACGGTACTCCCGCCTCACCGGCAACTGCCTTGGCAAGAAGCGTTTTACCTGTTCCCGGAGGACCTACGAGAAGAGCTCCCTTAGGAAGCTTAGCTCCGATGGCGAGATATCTCTCCGGCTCCTTCAGGAAGTCAACCATCTCGGAAAGAGATTCCTTAGCTTCCTCTTCACCGGCAACATCCGCGAAGGTAATTCCGGTTTCCTTCTGCATGCCGTACATTTTGGCATTGGACTTGCCAACACCCATTATTCCGCCGCCGTTCTTGGACATGCTTCTCATAAAGAGCATCATGACTATGTAGAACGCAGCTATCATTACTATCCACGACAGAAGCTCACGGATGAATACATTTCCACCCTCATCTATCGCTTTAAACTCAACGCCCGAAGCCGCAAGTCTGTCTACCAGCTCATAATCATCCAGACGGACAACGTAGTATATAACGTTCTCCGTTGTGGTATCCGCTTTCTTAGGCTCAAAGTAGATCTTATCACCGTAAACCTTTACGGAACCCACCTCGTGCTTATCCACCATCTCGATGAACTTACTGTACTCAACTTCTGTCTCACCCTTGGTTCTGTAATTGTTGAACTGGATCCAGAAGACAAGTGTAAGTATAACGGCGATGATAAGCATGATTATCGTGGAATTAAGACCGCTCGGCTTCTTGCCGTCGTTATTGTTGTCGTTTTCTCCCATACTTACTCCGCTGTAATATTAGTCAGCATAGAGAGGATACTTATCTGTAATGCTCTTAACAAGTTCCTCTGCCTTAGCTGAATCTTTGTCAATGATTGCTGCCTTGAAAGCATCAGCAATAGTATACATATCTTCCTTAACAGCTCCTCTTGTTGTAACAGCAGGTGTACCAACTCTGACACCGCTTGTTACGAATGGTGACTTAGGATCGTTAGGAACTGTGTTCTTGTTAACTGTGATGTGTACTTCATCAAGAAGCTTCTCAACTTCCTTACCTGTAAGATCAAGGTTCTGAAGATCAACAAGCATAAGGTGATTGTCTGTACCGCCTGATACGATCTTGAATCCTCTCTCCTGAAGTGCAGCTGCAAGTGTGCTTGCGTTCTCAACAACTCTTCCCATGTAGTCCTTGTAATCCTGTGAAAGAGCTTCCTTGAAGCAAACTGCCTTACCTGCGATAACATGCATAAGAGGACCACCCTGGATTCCCGGGAATACAGCCTTATTGAAGTTGTACTTCTCGTTTACAGCGTTGCTGCAAAGGATCATACCACCACGAGGTCCGCGAAGTGTCTTATGTGTTGTAGTTGTTGTGATATCAGCATAAGGGATCGGACTCATGTGATAACCTGCTGCTACAAGACCTGCGATGTGAGCCATATCTACCATAAGGATAGCTCCTACTTCGTCAGCGATCTCACGGAACTTCTTGAAATCTATCTCTCTTGCGTATGCTGAAGCACCTGCTACGATGAGCTTTGGACGTGCTTCCTTAGCGATTGCGAGTACGTTATCGTAATCAATTCTTCCTTCATCGTTTACACCGTAAGGAACACAGTTGAAATACTTACCTGACATATTTACAGGGCTTCCGTGTGTAAGATGTCCGCCGTGATCAAGGTTCATTCCCATAAATGTATCACCCGGCTCCATAGTTGCGAAGAATACAGCCATGTTAGCCTGTGCACCTGAATGGGGCTGAACATTAACATACTCTGCACCGAAAAGCTCCTTAGCTCTTTCTCTTGCAAGATCCTCTACAACGTCAACATACTGGCATCCACCGTAATATCTCTTTCCCGGATAACCCTCTGCATACTTGTTTGTAAGCGGGCTTCCCATAGCAGCCATAACCGCTTTAGATGCAATATTCTCAGAAGCGATAAGCTCCAGATTCTGATTCTGACGATTGATCTCGTCTGTCATTGCTGCAGCAACTTCTGCGTCGATCTTTGTGATTTCTGTAAAGTCGTACATTTTAGTTTTTCCTCCAATAATTAATTTACTTTAATCTGTGAGAGAACCTCACCAATCTTATCTTTTATTACAATGTCTGCTTCGCTGTCTCGTGACGTAGGTGCCATATTCAAAACAGCCAGATGCTTTCCATTGAAATAATTTATAAATGAAGCAGCCGGATATACAACCAGCGACGTACCTCCTATGATCAGCATATCGGCTCTTGCGATATGCATAGCGGAACGAGACATGACATCTCCGTCCAGGCCCTCTTCATACAGGACAACGTCGGGTCTTACCACACCGCCGCACTCCTCGCACTTCGGAATCCCATCGGAATTCAGTACAAATTTCATTCCCGCCATAACATCTTCTGCCTTTCCGTCATAACGCTTACCGCATCTTTCGCAGTAGTTTCTGAGAACGCTGCCGTGAAGTTCCAGAACTTCCTTGGAACCCGCAGCCTGATGAAGACCGTCAATGTTCTGTGTTACTATAGCCTTAAGTTTTCCCGCAGCTTCCAGCTCCGCCAGCTTATAGTGAGCGGCATTCGGCTTTGCATTCGGAGCAAGCATCTTATCCTTGTAGAACTCGAAGAACTCTTCCTGCTTCTGCATGAGAAATGTATGGCTTACTATTGTTTCAGGCGGATACTTGTATTTCTGATGATACAGTCCGTCCTGACTTCTGAAATCCGGTATACCGCTTTCAGTGGATACTCCCGCACCGCCGAAGAATACAATGTAATTGGATTCATCTATAGCCTGCTGAAGTTTCTCGATTCCCTTCTCTGTTTCCTTATCCATGGCAGTCCCCCCTATCTACTCTTCCGTAGCTTGTTCGGTAGTACTCTTATCAACCACAATGACCTTGACTGTGTAATCGCCGACTACATCGAAGTCATTGCTTATCTTAAACTGAATAGGAACATCGTGCTCACCCGGTGTGTAATCGGTGTAATCCACATACGCGCCGAGTTCTGTATTCTTCATACCGTCTATATAATCCGAAAGTCCCGAAACCGTGATAAGCATCGGCGATGGAACGATCAGCTTATATGTGTAATTTGAATTTACGCCCTTAACGGATATATTGTCTTCCTTGATAGGAAGCTTCTTCTGAACATGCTCTTCCAGTGTTATATTGACCGCAACCAGCTGGTTAGGATCAGGAAGATATGTATTATCCGGAATATAATCTATCAGAAGTGCATTTTCTTCTATGCTTTCCGTAGCATCCTGAACCGAAATATCAGGAATTACCAGCTTGTCTACTTCCGCCAGCACTTCTTCAGGTCCGTAAATAACCACTTCCTGAGGCGTGTAGCTGACCGACTTGATTGAATAACCGTCTGCCGGAGTTCCGCCTGCATACAGCTCGATCGGAACCGTCTTTGTCGGATATATCGGAATGTTGACCTTAACCTCCGTATTCGACAGACTGATATGTTTATTCTCAAGTGATTTACCGTAAGCATCAAATGCCATAATGCTTACCGTTTCATCAAAGCTGTCTCTGTTTCCGCTGAGATTTACAACCGCTCTGAGCTCGGTAATTGTAGAAAGAACCGATGCCGGACCTTCTACGGTAACAAGATTAGGTGTAGGAACACATGTTCCCAGTGCTCTGTCATCCGCAACACTGCCGGTTGTAACTATCTTTATCGGAAGTTCTATGGACGCCGTATCTTCTATACTGAGAGTAAGCGTCGGTGTGATGATCTCAATAGAGATCTGTGAAGCTATGGACGGATTTACGGCTTCAACCTTTATCTCGGCGGTATTGGTAACCGAGAGATGCGAGAGATCCGCATAGGCTCTGAAATCGGAAGTCGTCAGCTTCTCAACTATGGATCTCGGACCTTTTACGATAATATCCGTGGTCTCGCCGTCTACAACATCGAATACCATTCCCTGCTGCTCGATGATCTCACCGTTCAGCTGTTCGACAACAACATCCGTAAAGGTCTTTGTTATCTTATAGTCGTCAATGTTCATGACCACAAGCCAGATAATGAAGCTCAGAACAAGAGCCACCAGCTTCAGTCCGATATGATCGAATATCTTAAATTTCTTCAGATTACTCATGCCTTTCGACCTCCCTTCTTAAGCTTTCTGCTCTTGATAGGTCTGTCTTCAGGCTTATCCTGGATCTTTTCAAGCTGAACGCGGATTCCGTTCTCATCCAGATCCCTGTACAGAACACCTGCGTGGGCGATGGATACACTTCCCGTCTCCTCGGAAACGATGATAGTCATACTGTCCGTCGTCTCACTGATGCCGAGTCCCGCTCTGTGTCTCGTACCCAGCTCTTTGTTTACGTCTGTCCTGTCCGTAAGCGGGAGATAACAGGTAGCCGCGACTATACGGTTATTCTTTATGATGACCGCGCCGTCATGAAGCGGGGTATTCTTTTCAAATATATTCTCCAGGAGCTGCTCGGTAACCACCGCATCCAGTGAGATACCTGTATTGATATACTCTCCCAGAGGAGTTTCGTGTTCAAGTACAATAAGTGCACCCGTTTTGGACTTCGATAAAACTATCGCCGTCTTAACAAGCTCGAATACGGTCCTGTCGTTCAGATGTGCATTCTCGCTCTTAGGTACACTACTGTTGATAATATTTCTTAATATGTTCTTCCTTCCCAGCTCATCAAGAGCATGTCTCAGCTCAGGCTGGAACAAGATGATGAGTGTAAGAAGGAATACATTTATAAGGTTTCGGGCTATCCAGAGGATCGTATTGAGACGCAGGAGTGCCGCAAGTCCCAGAAAAAGGACAATAATAGCCACACCCCTCAGCAGCGTCCAGGCCCTACTGGTCTTCAGCCACAAGAGGATATGATACAGAAGATATGAAATTAATAATATATCCAGAACGTCGGTCCATGACATCTTCGGAAAATAAAACCAGTCAAGATAGGACTTTATCGACGACCAGATAGATGCTGCCATACCCGCCATAAGCATCTCCGTGATCAATAAGTTTTACATTAGTTGTTCCTTCTGTTTCTGTCCTGCTTCATCTGAATTCCGCCGCGTTTATCAGGAGCCATACCCGGGTCTTCCATAGTCATGACCGGATCGGAAGTGATGTCAGACCACTGCATATCCTCTGAAACAGGTGCAGCCGCTCTCGGCTTTCTCTCGGCAGGCTTTCCGTCAGCCTTCTTGGAATTGCCGTTCTTCTCTGCTCTGTCGGCCTTGCCTTCAGGTGACTTCTGAGGCTTTGCCTCGCCCTTCTTTGCAGCAGGCTTTGCCTTCTTCGCCTTCTCTGTAAGCTTTGAGAAATCAACTGCCGGCTTCTTCTCAACCGCAAGCTTCGGAACAGCCTTAACATAGTAGTAGTATTCGTCGTCTTCGAACTGAACGATCTCCGTATGGTTGTAATCCAGGAATCCCTTCATAAACCGTATGATCAGCGCGACTACAAGTCCGAGAAGAACTCCCTTTATGCACTGAGGAAGATCGGCATCGAAGCCTAATTTATAACACATGAAAATGTATGAGAATATATTTGTAACCGCACCTGCAGCAAATGCCACAAACCATGAATACTTGAATGACAGGCTGTAGATGATGCCGATTACAAGAATTGTTATGATAAGTACTGCCATGATCAGAAGCATTTCCTTGTTCTTGATCATGTTGTCGATAAGATACTGAAGTCCGTCTATCTGCTGCTTATCATCACCCTGTGCTGTGAAGGATGAGATAAGGTCTTTTGCGGAAGTCTTCGGCATGAGTACATTTACTTCCTCAACATACTTTGAGAAGAAGTAAAGAAGTATACCCAGTGCAGCCGGAACCGCACCGCCGACACCTGCGAACATACCTACTACAAAAGGAATCGCAAAATGTATTCCGTAAACCACACATATAAGCGTCAGCATAATAGCCATTCCGCACTTCGGGAAGAATCTGATGTATATGCAGTACATAAACATGAACAGCAGCATAAACGCTATTCCCGCTTCCACCGAAACTTTAAAACTATTTACGGCGATTATCGCACCTACTACAAATACCAGAAATCCGTCCGGAAGGATGGCACACATTACCGCAAGCAGAATGCAGACATCGTTTCTTGCCGTAAGATCGAAGTATGGGTAAAGCTTACGAATTGTAAAGAATACCAATACGCAGAATATAAATCTGACTATCGGATTTACTATAGGATCATATTTTCTGAAAAAATCTCTTATCTTATCTTTTATTGCTATAAATTGAGTCATTCCTCTGGTCTCCTTGTTGTATCGTCGTCTATCGGAAGATCTTCTTCACTTCCGCCTACTCCGTCGTATACTCTGATACGCTTCTTCAGCTTGTCTTCTTCACGCTGCTCGATCTCGTAGTACTTAAGGAGCTTGCGAAGAGTACCGTTATACTTAACTATTCCCGGCTTAGCGATCTCAAACTTGATCCAGTAAATGACAAACGCATATAAGAACATGATCAGGCATGCCGCCACATAAGCTTTTACAAAGCCCGACATAACTTCGAAATAATCCATATTCATAAGTTTATTGAGTATTTCTTCAAAGTTCAGCAGGATATATATCGCAACATATATCCAGAACACAACTGTGGTCGCAACAACTGCTTTAAGGCATCCGTACTTTATATAATCCTCTTTAAAATAGTGACTGATAACGAGATCCTCGTTTTGGTGATGCTTCTCGTATATCGCCGCTTTGGTCATAAGCATGACCTTGCCTTCGTTTAGCATAATAATTCTCCAGTTTACATAATAATTCTCAATTGGTCAGAACATACCACTTAGTATTATATGGTAAATGGCCGAAACTAGCAAGCAGATTTAGCTTTCGAACTCTTCTACGCTCTCTATTAACTCAAGACTGTGATCTCTGTTCAGCTTCTGACACATCTTGATAAATGTATCAAGAGGAACATCCTTCATCTGCTTGTTGCCGCGGAGGTTAACAGATACTGTATTATTCTCTGCTTCCTGATCTCCGAGGATAAGAATATATGGATCCTTGAAGTTTTTGAACTTCTTGATCTTATTCTTCATGTTCTCATCTGAGTAATCAGCTTCTACTCTTACTCCGTTCTTTCTGAGAAGGTCAACAACCATCTTTGCATATGGATTGTGTGACTCTCTGATAGGAACTACGCCAACCTGGAATGGTGACACCCAGAATGGGACGCTTCCCTCGAAGTTCTCAATAAGGATTCCAATGAATCTTTCGAAAGAACCGAAGAT
>CACZHN010000087.1 GCA_902780985.1 uncultured Lachnospiraceae bacterium
AGTGAGGAAGATATGGCTGACAGCCTTAAATACTATCTTAGTATACAAAAATAAACACAGGAACCGGATTGATCATGAAAGATAAAAAGATAATTTCAGGCCTCGTCATCAGCATAATCTCTATGATTATCGATCAGGCCATAAAGCTGCTTATAATAAAGAACTTCGAGTTAGGCGAGGAACATAAGGTATTAGGAGATGTTTTCACATTGCATTATATAAGAAATACCGGTTCCGCATGGGGTATGCTTGCAGGACACACATGGCTGCTTGTCATCATATCCCTTCTGGCAATCCTTATAATAGGATATGTGTACTGCAACATATCACATAAGAAGTATACGGTACTTCGAATATGTCTGGCGCTTATCCTGGGAGGAGCTCTCGGAAATCTTATAGACAGAATACGTCTTAAGTATGTAGTTGATTATCTGTACTTTAAACTGATCGATTTCCCTGTTTTCAATTTTGCCGATATATGTGTAACCGTACCGATTGCGTTAATGGTTATACTTTGCATATTCAAATACAGCGGAAATGACTTCGATGTCATCATGGGCGAAAAGCTTATAGACGAAAAGGGCGAATATGTTGAAAAACGAAAGAAATAATACATCAGAAGAATGTGAAGTAAAGCTTATAAATCTCTACCCGGAAGAAGATCTTTCAGGTATGAGAATAGATAAATATCTGGCTGACGAGCTGGATGATTATTCACGTTCATATCTGTCGAAGCTTATAGATGAAGGCCGCGTACTTGTCGGTACCGAAGGCTCTCAGAAGACTGTAAAAGCTTCATATAAGCTCCGTTCCGGTGATGCCGTACAGATAGAGATACCTGCACCTCAGATCCCGGATATCGTCCCTGAAGACATTTCTCTTGATATAGTATATGAAGATGATGACGTGATCATCATCAATAAGCCGCAGGGCATGGTTGTCCATCCGGCTCCCGGAAATTATTCCGGAACTCTTGTCAACGGCATAATGTATCATTGCCAAGACAATCTTTCCACCATAAACGGTGTACTTCGTCCCGGTATAGTTCATCGTATCGATAAGAATACCAGCGGACTTCTTGTTATCTGCAAAAACGACAATGCTCACAGAGCTCTTGCCGAGCAGTTCGCCATACACAGCATCACCAGGATCTATACGGCAATTGCTTACAATTATTTCAAAGAAGATTCCATTACAGTAAATAAAGCTATCGCTCGTGATAAAAAAGATCGCAAAAAAATGGCCATAGACCCTTCCGGCAGAAGAGCAGTGACCCATGTCTCCGTTACAGAAAAACTTCGTGACGGTTTCTCTTTGATCCAGTGTCGTCTTGAAACAGGTCGTACACATCAGATACGTGTACATCTTTCAAGCATAAATCATCCGATCCTTGGTGACGATGTTTACGGTCCGAAAAAATGTCCTTACAATTTATCCGGACAGCTTCTTCATGCGGGAACACTTGGATTTATTCACCCAACAACAAAAGAATACGTTGAATTTACTGCGGATTTACCTGATTATTTTGAAAATATACTTGATAAATTGAGAGTAGAGTAATACAATAACTTATATATATTTTTGCGTGAAAGTATAGTTTTCCGAAATGTTTACAATGTTTTTCGGTTGAATAGTAATACAAAATCACTTTTAGTTCATGAAAATGTTATTTTTATGACTTTGCGCAAAACCTTCGATGTACTGTTGATAACCGTGTTGATAAAACTCTTTCGTCAACATTTATATTCATATAGGAGGCACTTATGGCTGAATCATACGCTAAGGAATTATCTAAGAAACACATACAGAAACTTCGTCATATAATCGGCGAACTTCCTCCATATGTATCACAATTTATGCGTGGTATCGAGCAAACTACGCAGCCGCGTACTCGTATCGGTTACGCTTACGACATCAAATATTTCCTCGAATATTTGCAGCAAAATAACTCTTATTTCGGGGAAAAATCTTTGCGTGACATAACCTGTGATGATCTGGATAAATTAACCGTATTTGATTTTGAGGATTGGCTGGATTATCTTACTTTATATGAACGTGACGGCCGTGAATATACCAACGACTTAATGTCCAAAAAACGCAAATTATGCGCCCTCAGAACGTTCTTTACGTACCTTTATAAGAACGATATGCTTAAGGATAATGTCATCCTCAAGGTAAATATGCCTAAGATCCACGAAAAAGCTATTATTCGTATGGAATCCAATGAAGTGGCCGATTTTCTTGATAATGTGGAATTCGGTACCAAAATGACTGATCGTCAGGCCAAGTTTCACGCAAAAGAAAAGACTCGTGATCTGGCTTTGCTTTCCCTTATGTTAAGCACCGGAATCCGTGTTTCCGAATGTGTAGGCCTCAGTCTCGGTGATCTGGACCTTGAAAACACCCGAATTAAGGTAACTCGTAAAGGTGGTAAGGAAGATACAGTGTATTTTTCCGATGAAGCAGCCGCTTACGTAGCCGATTATCTTGAAGAACGCAAGAAAATCATCCCTGCAGAGGGCCATGAACAGGCACTCTTCCTCTCCGGCCAGCGTAAAAGACTGTCAGTAAGATCAATTGAATATATAGTTAAAAAATATGCCCGTACTACTACTCCTCTCAAGCATATAACGCCTCATAAACTTCGTAGTACCTACGGAACAGCCCTTTATCAGGAAACGGGCGATATCTACCTTGTAGCCAATGTTTTAGGCCACAAAGATGTAAATACCACCCGTAAACATTACGCGGAAATGGATGAAAACGCTAAGCGTCTCAACCGTAATAAGGTTTCGCTTCGGGAAGATAATGATGATAAATAATCAAAAATGGTTTCTCTTTCATTTTATGTTCCTCTTGGAATAACGAATGATCCAGTTATCATCATCTCCTACTATCTCACTGCTTAACCCCTCACTTAACTCGGTAAGATTGTAAGATTCCCCGTCTTTTTCGGCAACAAGTTTAAATTCATCTTCATGTTCCTCGATCATCTCAAGGAAACGGTATATCGTATCCACTGTTGTTTCTCTTATCAGCTCTTTAATCTTCTCTCGCTGCTCTTCTTTCAGGTCTTTTAATACCTTATACTTTTCCTGATCGATCTTGTTTACGGTTGTACCGTCTACTATAGTTTCCGGAGCCCATAAAGCATTATCATACACTTCTTCGACCAGACACTGACCGAAATATTCTAAAATTTCATTATTATCACTCATTTGCTTTCTCCTTCACAATTTTATTATATGTTTTATTGAAAATCCTGCTCTTACTCCTTCGAGTTATGTCTCGTTTTCTGTTTTGTTACCTGAATTTACTATATATATTCCGGCGCATACCAGTATAAGTGCAATTAAAGTGAATATGCCTATAGTTCCGGCTTCGTCCAGCAGTATCGCCGAAAGAAGGAAGCCTATTATAGGGTTCATAAAGCCGAAAACGGCTACTCTGGATACAGGGTTATATGTAAGCAGTATACTCCAGAGTGAGTACGCTACAGAGCTTATAAACGCCAGATAAATAAGCATCAGTACAGCCGACACATTAAAACCTTCAAGATGCCCGCCCATCATCAGGCCTGCGATGCTCATAACTATTCCGCCAACAAGGAACTGCCATCCGCTGAGCATAACCGTATTTTCGTTTTTCGAATACTTCTTCAAAGTAACCGATGAGAATGCATAGGATACGGTTGAAAGGAATATAAAGCCTTCTCCGTTAAAGGCAAAGTTCATATCTATGCCGCCGCTTGAGATATTTACGAAGATTACTCCCAGGAATCCCACGATACATCCGACCATCTTCTTTGTAGTAAGGTCTTCCAGGCGGAATAAAAGGCTTGAAACTATTATAGCTACAAAGACATTCATTCCCGTTATTATGGAAGCCTTAGTTCCGTTGGTATGTGCAAGTCCTATATAGAAGAATAAGTACTGAAGGATTGTCTGGAACATCGACAGTACGCAAACCTTCTTCACAGCCTGCTTAGACGGATATAAGAATTTTCTGTTTATCAAAGAACCGATCACTATAGCCATTATTCCGGCTAATGTGAATCTATATCCGGCGTACAGGATCTGACTTGCCGTATCGTCACCGGCTATATTCATCATCCTGTATCCGATCTTTATGCAGGGAAATGCACTCCCCCATAAAGCACAGCATATCAAAGCCCCGAACCATACAACGATGGGCTTTGTCATAAAATCTTTTTTCAAAGTTCTGCTCCAAATGTAGTCTATAGTAAATGCAAATCAACACTACTATATCACAAAATCCGAAAAGGCCATAACAGAACTTTCTCTGTACGGCCTTCTATCATCTTTATTTACTTATAATCCAAAGCATCTTCTATGATAGTTCTTTTGATTTCCGGAGCATTATTAATTATATAATCCTTGAGATTCTTTTCATCGAAGTTTTCGTCTTTTGAATCCTTTTTACCTATCGGAATGTCCTTAAGATCTGCGGATATAATAACATTGCCCTGTCTGTAGACAATCCATATTACAGCTGCATCGGTCACACCCGGTTCCTTTGAAATAAACCAGTTCCCTCCGTCTTCCCAGTATTTTCCTCTGTCGTACTCCTTACTCTTATCATATATTTCATCAAAATATGCTTTGGCTGCATCTGTATCGTCATATACCCTGAAATTGAGATAATCAATAGGTTCTTCCCGATTGCTGTTTTCGGCATGTATGAAAAGCATTATCTCTCCATCATCTTCGCTCTTTCTTATATTCCATTTATTTTTTACGTTGGAGTGGGTACTTTTAACATCCATATCATAGTCGGAAGCGTACTTGATACCTTCATCTACAGACTCATCTTCGGTAGTAACTATTTCTTCGGTCTCGGCTTCTGTGTTTTTTTGTTCCGTCGTCTGCTGTGACGGCTTTTCTTTCCCGCAGGATGTAGCTGTCATAAGCATCACAGCTATCATAGCAGCAACTCCAAGGCGTTTTGCATTTAATCTAAATCTCATCATAAATTTTAACCTCAATCCCCTGCATATTTCAAAATATCACTTACCTGTGTAAATGTTTGGGTATGTTCATTGTCACTGTATAAAAACTTAAAGTTTCCGTCGGATATCTTATACAGGAAATTCCCGAAATATTCATCCAGCCATCCCTCGTTAAATATTGAAAGATACTGGTTTCCTTCTCCGTCGTAATAGTAATATGCCGATCCGTATCCGACCTTTCTCATATCCAATTTACTGTGAATTTCAGACGGTTCATTTCCGTTTACGGTTAAAGACAGGCCTTCCATACTATTCTCACGATCGACAAAGTTGAAATTAAGTTCCGTGCCGTCAGCACAGGTCAGTTTTCCGATTTTTAACAAAGCTATCATTGCAGAATCCGAACTCGGAATAATATCGGGATTCAGAATATCCTCATGTCCCTTATATGTAATTCTGTATGGATAATAGTCTATATATATAACTACACTGTTTGAATCAAGATTAAAATTCACATCATCATAACTTAATTCCGATATATCGAAATCAGAAGTCCATGCAATACCATACTGCTTTTTATAAATCTCAAGCTGTTCCAGTATTTCATCCTCACAACTTGAAGGGAAATCATAGATTACATCCCTAAGATATATCGGATCACCGTTCATATTATTGTTATAGTATATCGGATTCCCTCTGTTTTCTCTTAAGCTGAAAACTTTATTATCAGCTCTGTATATCATATATTTCTCACTGTCCGGAAGACTGTCTATCCTTTGCTTAAGCATCTCATGATTGTTATCCGTGATTTCGAAGCCTGTTTCGGAAAGCTTTATCTCAGGCATTCCGAACTCACTTTCGAATATTTCAGCCGGCTCATAATTTGCCTGAACATTGAGCGGTACATCACCGTCTACAAATTCCGGAAGAATATCACCTGTAAACTCTTTATCATTTGTTTCCAGACCTATTCTCGGATAACCATAGGACCTGAAATAGATCATTCCGTCTTCACAAGTAATCGCATCATAAGAATTTCCCCCCGGAAGATTGCAATCTATATACCTGCCCTTTCTTCCGTCTCTCATAGTTATTTCTTTCGTCGTTACATATCCGATCTTCGTCGGAGTAACGAATAATTCATCATAGTTTTCTTCCGGAATTAAACCTTTTATAACGTCAACTTCTTCTTTTGAAAAAGTCTCATCCATTATGTTGACATTGGTATATATCGGATCACCCTTTGTATAATCTCCTTCCGGATATCCTCCGTTCAGCTCTCTCCATCCCGGATCATCGGAACTGATATACATGCCGTCATCCGACAGAGTAAAACATAAAGTTCTCTTTGACTTATTTTCACCTTTAAAATCTTCGTAAACCGCCTGGTAATCCGAAACGCAGACAGCATCTCCTTCCAGATCACTCATGTTGTAGTAATGGTAAAATGTTCCCTTAAAATGAAATTTATCTGCCTGAACATCCGATATAGTCAGATCCGCACGAAAAGAACCGTGGATGTTGGTTCTTTTCCATTCTCCTTCAAATTCCTTGCTCAATTCGAAATTAGGATTAGCCGTAGAAAGCTCGGTTTCAGGTGTTTCTTCCACCGTATCTACTTCGACTCTTTCTTCCTGTACATCCTTCTCTTCGGCTTTATTTCTGTTAAGAAACCACAGGATTCCTCCCGTAAGTCCTCCCAAACATACTATCAGCGATACAATAATAATAACTTTCTTTTTCAAACTTAGACCCCCACTGGCGATTAACACTTCTTATCACTTTGATAATATGATGGTAGCATATAAAAATAGCTCTGTCAATCTTTTTATCATAATGATAATTTCAAATCAACAGGGCTTTAATACCTTATTTAATCTCTTCTATATCTTTTACGATATAATAAGCGTTGTTATAATCCTCGTTCTCGAAGTCGTTTACGAATTCCGGATTAACTACAAATGTTTTTCCGTCAGCTGTGTGAAGCTTTACTTTCGATTCAAAGAATAAGCCTTTTCCGCCGTAGAAGATCATCTGGTTTATAAGCTGCTCATAGTCATCAACCAGATTCTCCGGTACATTGTAGATACCGATATCAGGTCTTCCGAACTCGGCCATTCCTCTGGTATGCAGCCATATTCCGTCCTCATCCTCGGAATAAAGGATCTTTACATGATTCTGCGCATTGATATCCTGCTCAAAGAATATATCATGCCAGTCTTCAGGTGAATAAAGTTCAAATGTAAGGAAATCCAGAATTCCTACAGCCCCCTTTTCTGCGAAAGCCTGAATGATTCCGATTACATTTCTCATATAATCAAGTGTACTGTCTTCCTGAACTTCTCCCTGGAAAACCACACAATTCTCGGCAGCACGGCAAGCTTCGAAAAGCTCCTCGTCCTGCTCTTTTAATATCTCGCCAACAGCACCTTCGAAGAATCCGTTGATATAGTCTCCGTTTTCAGCTCTGGTAAGTGTTCGGATATCCATGTTTTCAGGCAGTCCGTCCACATGATGCTTCGACTGGGATACTTCCAGTTCGTCTCCTGTGATTCCGAATATAACGTAAAACAAAAACGGTTTATATCCGTAATCCTCATAATACTCTCTTTCCAATTGTTACTTCTCCTTAACTTTATAAATTTATGCTAACGGAATCATAAGTATGACGGAAAATCCGTCTTTTTCTCCTTCACAGATAAGCTGTCCGCCCATCTTCTTCATAAGTTCACTTGAAATGTAAAGGCCCAGACCACTTCCCTCTTTACCTTCGGTATTTCTGGTCCCTCTGAAAAACTTATTCGTAAGAAGTGCTAATTCCTCTTCTTCTACACCTTCACCATGATCTCTGATCTTCATTTCAAGAAAACCATCAACAAACCTGTATGTTACATCTATAGGTGTGTTTGCATATTTATAGGAATTACCGATTACATTTCCTATAACCTGCGACATTCTCTTCTTATCTAAACTCAGTATACATGCCGGTACCTTTTCGGAAACCACGTATTTACGTGTATCCTGCTCTTCCACAATCTTTTCCAGAATTGCGGAATCCATATCGCTGCAGCTGACCTTCAGTTCTCCCATATCATCCAGTACCGAGGAAAGAAGGTCATCCAGCAGAGTATTTATCTCTACCGTCTTACTGCTTATATTCTCTATCTTACGCTTTACATATTCGTCTTCTACCTTAACCAGAAGCATCTCACACTGAAGCTTTATGCCCGTCACAGGTGTCTTGAGGTCATGACTGAGAGAAGCCACCAGTTCCTTCTCCTTAAGCTTGAGGGCAATCTCTCTTTCACGTGCGGCTTTCAGCTCTTCCCTCATGATATCAAAACTTTCGGTAAGGATTCCGAAGATATTGCTCTGCTCCATTTTGAGCGGCTCATCCAGATTTCCCATGGCAATAACCCCGGCAAACTTTTTCATACGCTGAAACGGCCTTATGACATTTCTGTTTATATAGCAGAAAAACAGTACATAGGATAAAAGCATGGTCAGTGAAATGATTGCCGCAACAGACACTATCCTGTAAAAGGCTTTATCATATTTTTCCTGAGACGGATCCGGGATTATCAGAGTTCCCAGAAATACCTCATCTTCATTTATCGGAAATGTAAGCATCCCTCTTTCAGCCGCATCCGGAACCGATCTTATCCCTTCGAATCTTGTATCGGATGAAGCATAAAGAACCTTATTATTCTTATCCAGGAGAAGCATTTCCGTACCCGGATCTGCTTTTTCCAGAGCCGACGGATCATCCCAATTTTCTTTCACGGTCTGAATATAATCATTCAGTAATATCGAATCCTTCTCGGATATCTTATAAGAAACAGCGGTAACCACAAGCAGGATTATCATGATGACAAGTATCGCGACCTGAAAGAAAAAGAATTTCGCAAAATCTTTCATCACTCAATAATATATCCCACTCCCCAGACAGTCTTAATGATCTCGGGATTCTTCGGGTCCTTTTCTATTTTTTCTCTAAGATGCCTTGCATGCACCGATAATGTGCCTTCGCCGATATATTCGTCACCCCATACGCTCTGAAGCAGCTCGTCCTTGGTGATGGTCCTGCCTCTGTTCTCAAGAAGATAAAGAAGCATCTTATATTCCATTACCGTCAAAGCTATACCTTCGCCGTTCTTGACCAGCTTATAGGTCGTGGTATCCAGATATATATCCGAAGTCAGATTATAGCGTCCGTCTTCCGATACAGGCTTTTCAGACACTGAAACAGCAGAGGCCGATCTTATAGCCTCTGCTGATTTTTCATATCGGTTTAAAATTGTTTTTGCCTTCGCCAGAAGTATATTCAGCGAAAACGGTTTGCTTATATAATCATCGCCGCCTATATTCAGAGCCATAAGAACATTATCATCACTCTTTCTGGCACTGATAAAGAGTATAGGCATATCATACTGTTCGCGGATCTTCTTGCAAAGCTCGAATCCGGATTTTCCTCCCAGATTTATATCCAGCAGTATCAGGGAAACTTCTGTTTTATCCAGAAAGTCAACCGCTTCCTCATAGCTTGTCACATAAGCCGTAGGAACATCGAAACAGTTGAAGTATTCCGCTGTGGTTTCAGCTATGGTAATATCATCATCTACGATAAGACATTTATATTCCATTTATCGGCCTCCGAAAAACGTGAATTATCGTGTGATACCTATAGTTGCACCCGTATCTCCGACAAATACTATCATACCATATTCAGGTAAAGGAACGCCACCTTTATAGTCTGTCATATAGTTAGTATATGTTAGATTTCCGTACTTGTCATACACATATACAGCTGCATGTTCCGG
>CACZHN010000088.1 GCA_902780985.1 uncultured Lachnospiraceae bacterium
GAGCCTGAGCTCTCTTCTCCTTGTATGTATCCATGATGTCGTCATCTTCGTTAGGAAGGAAGCACTCACGAACGTAAGGCTGTCCACCACCGTTGATACATCCACCTGGGCATCCCATGATCTCGATGAACTGATACTTTGACTTACCTTCTCTGATCTCATCAAGGAGAACCTTAGCTGACTTCATACCTGAAGCGATAGCAACGTTAACTGTTGTTCCGTTGATATCAAGTGAAGCCTCTCTGATACCTGCGTCATGACCACGAACAGCCTTGAACTCGATTGGCTCAGATTCCTTACCTGTAAGCTTGAAGTATACAGTTCTGAGAGCCGCTTCCATAACACCACCGGTAACACCGAAGATAACAGCAGCACCTGTGTAATCGCCCATGATATCCTGATCCCAATCTTCATCAGGAAGTCTGTTGAAGCTGCTCTCTGTCCTTCTCGAACTTCTTTGCTGTACAAGGCATAACTGAAACTACGAATATATCTTCCGGCTTGATACCATTCTGCTCTGCCCAGTAGGACTTGATGATAGCGCCCTGCATCTGGTGAGGAGACTTACATGATGAAAGGTGTGGAAGAAGATCTCCATAGTTGTACTCTGCATAGTTGATCCATCCCGGTGAACATGATGTGATCATCGGAAGTGTACCACCATTTGTAAGACGTCCGAGAAGCTCTGTACCTTCCTCCATGATTGTGAGGTCAGCACCGAAGTTTACATCGTAAACTCTTGCGAAACCAAGTCTTCTCATAGCAGCTGCCATCTTACCTGTAACAGGTGTTCCGATCGGATAACCGAACTCTTCACCAAGAGCAGCTCTGACTGCAGGAGCAGCCTGTGCTATAACGACCTTACCTGCTGCAAATGCAGCGTCGATCTTATCGATCTCTGAATGCTCCATAAGAGCGCCTGTAGGACAAACATTTACACACTGACCACACTGGATACATGGTGAATCAGCAAATGATCTGTTCTCTGCAGGTGAAACAAATGTATTGAAACCTCTGTTCTCGAATCCAAGGATTCCAAGACCATGAGCGTTCTTACATCTCTCTATACATCTACCGCAAAGGATACACTTAGATGTATCTCTAACAAGGCCAGGAGCAATCTCATCGAAATGAGTCTCTGAGTGAACACCCTGGAAAGCGCCCTCTCTAGCTCCTGTAAGGTAAGCAACGTTAAGAAGCTCACACTTACCATTCTTGTCACACTGCTGGCAGTTCATGTTATGATTTGAAAGAAGGAGCTCAACGCTCTGTCTTCTTGCTGCTGTAGCTGCAGGTGAAGAGATCTTAATCTCCATTCCCTCTGCTACAGGATATACACATGATGCTACAAGGCCTCTAGCGCCTGTTGCCTCAACGAGACAAACACGACATGAACCCTGATTGCACTCACCGTGATTAAATGCACAAAGTGAAGGGATCTCGTAACCGCACTTCTTAGCAGCCTCGAGGATTGTAAGTCCTTCCTCAACCTGGTAGGAGATGCCTTCTATTTTAATATTTACCATCGCCATAGTAGTTACCTCCTTACTCTTTTGTTATAGCGTTAAGCTTACAGTTACTCATGCAGAGACCGCACTTTACGCACTTCTCAGGATCAATCTTGTATGAAGCAAGCTTGTGGTTAGGAGCGATGTAATCTGTCTGCTCGATGCATCCAGCAGGACAGTTACGTGCACACATACCGCAGCCAGCATCCAGCAGGACAGTTACGTGCACACATACCGCAGCCAACGCACTTGTCAGGATTGATCTTGTACTGCATAAGGCTCTTACATACGTGAGCCGGACACTTCTTATCAACAATATGAGCGATATACTCATCGCGGAAATGCTTAAGTGTTGAGTTAACCGGGTTAGCTGCTGTCTGTCCGAGAGCACAAAGTGAGTTCTTCTGGATTGTCTTTGAAAGCTCTTCAAGAGTATCAAGATCTTCCATAGTACCCTTACCCTCTGTGATCTTTGTAAGAACCTCAAGGATTCTCTTAGTACCGATACGGCATGGTGAACACTTACCACATGACTCATCACAGATGAACTCCATGTAGAACTTAGCAACGTCAACCATACAGTTATCTTCATCCATAACGATAGCTCCACCGGAACCCATCATAGATCCCTTCTGAACGAGGTTATCGAAATCGATAGGCTCGTCAAGGAACTCTTCTGTCAGACATCCGCCTGAAGGACCACCTGTCTGGATAGCCTTGAACTTCTTGCCGTTAGGGATACCACCACCGATATCATAAATGAGCTCGCGGAGTGTTGTTCCCATAGGAACCTCAACGAGACCAACGTTATTTACCTTACCACCGAGAGCGAATACCTTAGTACCCTTTGACTTCTCAGTACCAACTGCTGCGAATTCTGCAGCACCTTCGCGAAGAATGTAAGGTACGCAAGCAAGTGTCTCTACGTTGTTAACGCAGGTTGGCTTGCCCCAAAGACCCTTTACTGCCGGGAAAGGAGGTCTTGGTCTTGGCATACCACGCTTACCTTCGATAGAGTTAAGGAGAGCTGTCTCCTCACCACAAACGAAAGCACCGGCACCAAGTCTGATGTGGCAATCGAAGCTGAAATCTGTTCCCATGATGTTCTGACCAAGGAGACCCATCTCTCTTGCCTGCTTGATAGCGATCTTAAGACGATTTACAGCGATTGGGTACTCAGCACGTACATAGAAGTAACCTTCTGATGCGCCGAATGCATAACCTGCGATCATCATACCTTCGATAACTCCAAGTGGGTTACCCTCAAGGATAGAACGATCCATGAATGCACCAGGATCACCCTCATCACCGTTACATACAACATACTTCTGATCAGCTTCAACGTTGTAAGCGAACTGCCATTTTCTTCCTGTAGGGAAGCCGCCGCCTCCACGTCCACGAAGTCCTGAAGCAAGTACTTCATCAAGAACTTCCTGCTGAGTCATTGAAAGAGCCTTCTTGATTCCCTGGAAAGCTCCCATACCGATAGCTTCGTTAATATCTTCAGGATTGATAACTCCACAACCATGAAGAGCAACACGACGCTGCTTCTTGTAGAAGTTGATATCCTCCTGCTTTGTCTTCTTCTCGCCTGAAGCAGGATCTACATAGAGAAGTCTCTCTACGATCTCGCCGTTAGCGATATCCTTATCAACAATCTCTTCTACATCGTCGATTGAAACCATACGATAAAGAGTATCTTCAGGATAGATCTTTACGAATGGTCCCTGTGAACAGAAACCGAAGCATCCTACCTGGTTTACTGTTGCCTTATCTGAAAGTCCCTTAGCTTCAAGGACCTCTACGAATTTTTCCATGATCTCCTTGGAGTTACTTGAGAGACATCCTGTACCACCACAGAGAACGATATGACGCTTGTCGTCTGCTCCCTTAAGCTTGTCATCAAGGCACTTTGTACATGCTGATGCGCACTGCTCAAGCTCTGCAACTGATGTTATCTTGCTCATGCTGATGCCTCCTTTCTGTAAGAATCGATGATTTCAGCAACCTGTCCTACTGCAACCTTTGGATAAACCTTACCGTTGATACTTACGGCCGGTGCAATACCACATGCTCCGATACATCTTAAGGCATCAAGTGTGAAGAGGCCGTCTTCACTTGTCTCACCAGGCTTGATGTTAAGAAGTTCTGAGAACTTATCAATAACCTGCTGAGCACCCTTAACATAGCACGCTGTACCAAGACAGCATCCTATAACGTATTTTCCCTTCGGCGTTAAAGAGAAAAATGAATAAAATGTAACAACTCCGTAAATCTCAGCAACCGAAATACCGGTCTTCTTAGATACCAGTTCCTGAACTTCAAGTGGAATATAACCATATTCGTTCTGGATATCGCTGAGGATCATCATGAGAGGAGTTTTTTCATCTGCGTATCTGGCGCAGATTTCCTCGATCTTTGCTGCAGCTGCAGCATTCAGCTTCGCCATATCTGACCTCCTGTTTATAATATTTTTAAAATATCAATTTAAACATAAAAACTGACACATCAAGCCTATTATACTTGATATGCCAGTCATTTTGAATTTATATTTTATTCAGACGGTTTAATCTTTGTTAGTCTTATTTTACTGCCCTGTTTTTGCCAAAATATTTACACATTTCAGGCCGAATAAGTATAAATTTTGCACCCGTAATTTATAACAATTTTCCAATCTCGGATATTTTACATTTCCGCCCTCATAACCTCCTCTTCAAGGGAGCTGTAATAGCTCTCAAGCTTCGGTCTGGCAGCCAGAAAATACTTGTTCAGAGACTCGTCAAACTGGGTTCCCATACCCCCTTCGATGATCTCAAATGCTTCTTCGAAAGACATTTTATCTTTATAGCATCTCTTGGACACAAGAGCATCGTATACATCGGCGATTGCCATGACTCTGGCTTCGAACGGGATCTCATCTCCCTTCAGATGTTCCGGATATCCGGAACCGTCCACACGCTCATGATGATAATGGGCTACATTTTCCGCCAGTATCGCGAATTCAGGCTCTTCCACACCGTAAAGAACCTTATGTACTATCTCGGCTCCTCTGGCCGCATGAGTCTTCATCAGCTCATACTCCTCATCCGTAAATCTGCCCGGTTTTCTGAGAATCTTATCATCAACCGCGATCTTTCCGAGATCATGCATCGGCGCCGCCTTGATCATGTATTTCACATACTTCTTATCCACATGGCATTCCGGATCCTTCAGCATTTCATCCATGAGAAGCCTTACGCCTTCACTGGTACGCTTGATATGGCCGCCGGTACTGAGGTCCCTGCCTTCAACCATTTCCGCCAGGCCCAGCACCATCTTGTTCTGGATATCCTGAATACGGGCAGTTCTGGCCTCAACCTCATCGGCAAGCTCCTGATTGTATTCCTTCAGAAGATTTGTGTAATTCCTGATGGCAGTCTCATCTACGATGACTATCTGATAACCCTTGATACGCTTGCGGTCACGGAGGTAATCTATGATGAACTTATAATGCCTGCCGTTACGGTTTACATGTCTTATCTGGTTGTTATCCTCATCGGATTCGTCCAGCATCTGTCCGAACTCTATCTTCTCGTCCTCGGTAAGTTCGTCCTCCATGGTTTTACTGTAGCTGCTGTCAAACTCATCCAGCCAGGAATTCATATGGGACAGCGGCCTTCTGGTTATATTGAAAGGTTTATCTATTTCCTGCATTTCTATCTCGGGGAAAAATGTAAGCGCCGTCGGATTCGCTCCCAGAAATCTCCTCTTTCTGTCCAGTGCGACAAAGCCGTTCTCCGCTTTATCGATAAGGGCCGAAGCTTCGGTGATACTGATGTTGTACATTCCGGTCCTGTCCATGATAAGAAGGAAGATCACCTGGAATATGATATAAGACATGGCGATGGCTTTGAACTGATCTCCCACCAGAGTCTTGCCGAAAAAGAAGGATATGACCGTAACCATTTCCGCCATGAGGAAAAGAAGTATCGTCCTGTAAGCCACGCTTTTCTTCTTGAATATGCAGTAGAACAGAAGTCCGAATCCCACCAGCGTATAAAGCCCCACCACCGCATAAAACACGGCATGCATGATACCGTATTCCTTGATCAGCGTAGGATTTCCGTTGACCATCTTAAATGTAACCTTCTTATAATAGAGGTCGTTGAATCCGATGGTCAGAACAAAGGCGTAGACAACCACGCTTATACCCATCATAAGCATGGATATAGGCCTCGGGATCCTGATATTGAACATGGCTATAATACTTAATGTGATAAACAGGGAGAGAAATGCGCCGCCGAAATAAATGATCTTGTTGGCAAGCAGCGCTTCTTTAAGATTCGTCGACATGGCGAACATAAAATATCCCATTTCGGAAATGGGAATAAATATAAAAAGAAATGTAATGTTGATGTTGGTATCTTCATTCCACCGCCATCTGAATATGACGGTGGCTATGATCGATAATATAAAACAAGTCAGATAAAAATTCATATAGTCATCCTTCTATCAGCGTCAGCCCCCAGCTCTGCCAGTACCACACTGTATCCTTTCCTTCAGGAGTTGTTATATGCAGTTTTTCTTCATCATCAAGCCTTATATCAGAAGCCTCTATGCCCATCTTTGAGGACATCCAGACAGGCTTCAATCTGTCATCTTTTTCATCTATGTAGTCGTATATAAAAATGTGCTGTGACCAGGTCTTTTCGTCATTTTCCACCCATATGGGTTTATATTTGCCGTAGCTGCCCCGCTTCCAGACCAGAAGGATCACCTCTTCTTCTTCATCATGATCTATATCACCGATGATGCAGTCCGAAACCAGCCAGCCGCTTTCACTCTGCCATACGGGATCCGCATCTGCCGAATCCTTCAGATTCACCGTTATCCTACGGTGTTTCAGCACCACTTCGGCTTTGCTTCCGTAATCGAAAGCCCCTGTCTTCCATGTGACCCACCGGGGAAGGAAAACTCCCCGGAGCCACATGATGATAACTATTCCCGTCAGCAGGACAACTCCTGCCGCTATGAGAAGTATTCTTTTAATCTTAGTATTCCCATTCATATCTGTAACTTGAGGACCAGTCTTCCTGCTTCGGCATAGTCGATCTGTCGAAGTTATAGGTTCCGTCGTCATTCAGTTCCATACCCAGCTTCTGTCTCCACTGGGAATCCGTAAGTCTTTCGGATATCGGCTGTTCAAACTGATAGAAAGAATATACCGAACCGTATGCGATCTTCTTCACGCCGTCTACCGTAACGATAACTTCGATGGTTCCTACTCTTCCCGTTCCCAGTTCAAGGCAGTAACCGTTCGGATCCGTTGCCACATCGGCAACTATGGCTGCAGGGAATTCTCCCGTTGTGAAATACTCGTTCTCTGCATCGTCCTTATTTACTTCCTGCCAGAAATGCTCCAGCTGTCCGCCGTAGCTCTTTATGAAATCAAACTCTGCCTCTGTCGGGAGTTCGTCTCTGAGTTCTTTCTCGGATATAGTCTGAAGCTGTCCCGTAATCTGAGCCAGGAGTGCCAGATTCTCTCTGTCTTCATCCGACAGAACGCCGTAGCTGTCAAGTCCCTTGGACGTTGCATTTACAAGTGCCGTAAGTCTTGCATATACTTCAGGCTCTGCTTCAACATATCCTCTGTCATCGCGAACAGGAGGAACGTCGCCGCCCATTTCCGCCATCATCTGCTTTGAATACAGAATGGTATCATGCTTAAGTTCCGTGTAGCTTCCCAAGAATGTGGTAAGATTCTTCTTTCTCCACTCCTCGGACTGCATGTATGTCGGATAGCCTTCTCCACGAACTTCCAGAGTCGGGCGAAGAGTATTGAGCCAGCTCGAGTAAAGGCTCGCATTCCACTCCGCATCAGTTGATTCCTTCACCATGGATCTCATTTTATCCATGTTCTCGCTATAGTTCCTGTAATCCGTAGCGCCCCTGTCCTCAAGGATCGAAAGGGCTGTATCGGAGCCGAATGCAGCAGGAACATCCAGTGCGTCCGGAAGCATTCTGTTATCACCGGCTGAGTTTTCCTTTGTATTTCTGAAGCAGAGATTCTGGAAGATCGTCTCATCTATGGAGAATCTCTGACCCATGAATCTGTATCCGATTATCTTAGCCTCTGCCTCTTCATCTGTATCGGTCTGAAGTATGACCACCGAATTGATCTTAGGCGGAGCGATCTGTCCCGTAAGATTATAAAATGCTTCCCAGGATGCAGTGTTGCCGGCCAGCTTATCCACGGTCACGTTCGGTCCGTATGCCACATCAATGATCGGCTTATACTCGAAGAATCCCGGATCGTCGGATGCGCCTGCAAAGAAGGATGTAACCGTATAGATTTCTTCCCAAAGAGGAAGTGTATCGTTATCAAGAGCGATGGTCATGAGAAATGCACTCCTCAGCTGATCTTCCTTGGCTCTTGCAAAGTTCCTTCTGCCGTACCACATCATAGCCTTGAAATAACGCTGAAGGTTTTCGTCGGTATCATAGTATCCGCGAGGAATATACTGGGTATAGTCCTCCATATTTTCAGGATCGTCGAACAAAGGAGACGGGGTTACATTTTCAGCTGCCTCGATAAGATCGAGCTCTGCCTGAACCGTATCCTTTACTTCCGCAGGAATCTGAGAATCAGGATTCATCAAATGATTTCCTATTGCGAAGTATGCCAGATTTATCTTTGCTGCTGTCTCCCACTCTGTTCCCTTAAGAGTCTCGAGCTGTGCCGCAGTCTTCTCCTGCATCAATTCACCCAGCTTTGCAAGATCCGCTGTAAGATAATTCTTCTCCGTATTCTTCAGCACATGAGCAAAATAAAGATGATATGTATGCATGATCGAATCAACGGTTACAAAGTTAGGTCTGTAATCATATCTGTTGGATTCGTATACCTCAAAAAACTCTTTACTTCCTTCCATAACCAGGAACTGGTTTTCGGCAAGCTTCTGCTTTGCCTCATCCGGATAATAATCCACAAAGTCATGATTATCCAGATCCGAAAGATCCGGTGCAACGGTCTGTGCCGGTACGCTCGGAGCCTGATCTTCATATGTGAAGTCCATGTTGTCGTTTATGATAGACGGTCTCTGAAGATATGCCACATCTTCCACTGACACGTTTATCTGTACGTCTTCGGTTGTGGCTTCAACGGATGCCTCTTCTGTCGTTGCCTCTGTAGTATCCGCATCAGTCACCCCTGCCACTTCGGTTGATGCCTCCGTAGGCTTGGCTGTCGGCGGTGTAAGTTTATCATCGCCGCCCCTCAGAGCAAAGAACAGGATTGTGCCCACTACAAGAATAACAGCGGCTGCTATAACGCCGATGATAACGCCTGTATTCGACTTCTTCGGAGGCTGCTGCGGCGGTTGCTGCTGATATTGAGGCTGCATCTGCGGCGGTGCCTGCTGATACTGCTGTTGCTGATATTGCTGTCTATTCTGTTGTTGCTGGAATTGCTGTTGAGGAGCCTGATTGTAAGGCTGCTGGTATTGAGGCTGTCCGCCATACTGCTGATTCATCTGCGGCTGCTGATACTGCGGCTGCACAGGCTGCTGCGGCGCCCTGTATTCCGGATTTCTTGTCCCGCAGACCGGGCAGAATTCCGTATTCCCCGTAAGATTGGTGTTTCCACAAACCGGACATGACATAATAAAACACCCCCTGAAAAAACCACACTGTATTTCGGTCTATCCCCTACCGAAACATTAATAAAATACCCTATTTATCATTTTATCACACTTTATTGATAATAGTACAAGAGAAATTGACATATAATAAAAAAATACAGCCTCTGAGTCATGATGCGTGTTTCACCCGCCCACAAAGGGCTCTGAAACGCGCACATGCACTCAGAGGCTGTACGTTTTTATGCTTTCTGCTTTTTCTGTTTTGCTAGGTTCACAAATGAATAAACCGCAAGTACAAGCGCAAGTATTATGAGAAGTGCCGCAAGTATAGCCTGGATGTATGCCCAGATATCCGCGCCGCCTGCTCCGATAGCCTGGATCTTACCCATGATTGTCTGGACAAGTGAGCTGATGGTAACGATAAGCATGAATACCATTGGGATGTAGAACATCTTATTGTTCTTTCCAACCTTACCGAGCCATGTGCAGACTGCAAGAAGTCCGACTGCGGCAAGAAGCTGGTTAGCGGCTCCGAAGAGCGGCCAGATCTTAGCGTAACCTGTCATTCCGAGGCCAACGCCGAGAACAACTGTTACGATTGTTGCAAAGTAAGGATTGCAAAGGAATTTCTTTGTTCCCTTAACTGTCTGAACTGTCTCGTCAGGTGCAAGCCAGAACTCCTGGAACATATAACGAGCAAGTCTTGTTGCTGTATCCAGTGATGTAAGACAGAATACAGATACCGCAAGAACGAACATGCTGTAGATGATTCCGACGATCGGACTGTCTGCTCCCGCAAATGTACCGATCATCTGTGAGATACCGCCTGCGAAAACAGCTGTAGGGCTTGTAAGTCCTGATGCAGCAAGTGCTTCCTTGTCTACATTTACTGTATGCCATACGAAACCTACTGCACAAAGTGATATAACTGCAACCACACACTCGATAAGCATAGAACCGTATGCTACAGGACGAGCGTTCTTTTCATTTTCAAGCTGCTTAGATGTTGTTCCCGAAGAAACAAGTGAGTGGAAACCTGAGATAGCTCCACACGCGATAGTTACGAAAAGTGCAGGGAAGATGCTTCCTGTTGCAAAGAGACCGTTAGACTCTGTGATCTTCCAGCCTGCAAATGCAGGAATATCGAGATGTCCCTGTCCGGCGATCGAAGCGCCGACTATAGCAATGACTGCAACACCTATCATGAAGTAAAGCAGGAATGAGCTGAGATAATCTCTCGGCTGCAGAAGGATCCATACAGGTGTTACCGATGCGATCAGGATATATATTCCGAGGATCCACATCCATGTGTTGTATGAGATAGTGATCGGACAGAATTTCATACCGATTGCTACTATGATAACAATACCTATAACACCGATTACAGAAGCCGGTCCGATAGGCATATTTTTACGATATACAAGAAAACCGAAAACTATGGCAAGCACGATGAAAAGCAGTGATATCATGGCTGTCTGCTGATGTGCCAGAAGCGCTGCTCCTTCAAGCGGTACGCCTGCTGCCGTGGTGCTTCCGAAGGTACTTGCAACGATCGAACTGAAAGCTGCTACTACAAGGAGCAGTGTCAGATAACCGAAGATTATAAATATCTTCTTGGCAAGATTTCCCATGGCATCTTCGATAACTTCACCGATGGACTGACCCTGATGACGTATAGATGCGAAAAGTGCGCCGTAATCATGTACTCCACCGAAGAAAATGCCTCCGATAAGAACCCAGAGAAGTACCGGTATCCATCCGAAGATAGCTGCCTGAATAGGTCCGTTGATAGGTCCGGCACCTGCTATTGATGAGAAATGATGTCCCATAAGGACCGGCGTCTTGGCAGGAACATAATCCACGCCATCCTCCATCTCATGAGCAGGAGTCGTCTTCTTTGGATCGATTCCCCACTGGTCTGCAAGCCATTTTCCGTAAAAAACATAACCGCAGAGCAAGATTACAATACTGATGATAAGTACTAATGCTGCATTCATTTAAATCCCCTCTTTCATTATGCCGATATACCGCAGTCATATACCGGTGATGTTTTATTTCCCAGCGTT
>CACZHN010000089.1 GCA_902780985.1 uncultured Lachnospiraceae bacterium
CGGAGTATCTCTGCGACAGGATCGTAATGCTGAACAAGGGTAAGACCATCTGTGATGCGTCGCCGGAGGAACTCAAAAAGCAAAACGATGTATCCAATATGAGGGATGCATTTTACCGGATAATAGAAAGCGAGGGTATAAGCTATGAGGTATAAAGTAGTTAAGACCCTTATAAAGAAAGAGCTTCTGGATGTCATCAGGGATAAGAAGGCGGTCATCATGATGCTCATCGTTCCGCTGGTGGTCTATCCGCTGATATTTTTCGGTACCATGGCAGTGATGACGGCTATTCAGACCGGAATGGAAGAGCATGAGTATAAAGTTGTCATCGAGCCTATAGAGGGTCCGGAATACGATTCGATACTGGCGGCCATAGATGAACATAATAAACCGTCGAAAGACGATAGCTCGGAAAAGACGGATCAGCTGAAATCCGTAAGAAGCGATGAAGAATGGGATTACGATAAGGCCTATGCAGCTCTTCAGAAGGAAGAGATAGATGCATTTGTCAGAATCTGGTCACAGGATATTGACGGAAGACCGGTTTATCAGATCGTTTATGTTTCGTCCATAACCAATTCGTCTTACGCGGCGGACATTCTGAAAAGCGTTCTGAATAAGATGAATAAAGATGAGTCCGAGAGACTCATAAGCGAAATGGGCATCAAGCCTGAGCTGGTGCTTACGCCGCTGGTCATTGAGAATAAAGACGTTGCCAGCAAGGAACAGACCACCGGAAATCTTCTGGGTATGATCCTTCCTATGCTGCTTATCATAAGTCTTCTCATGGGAACCATGTATCCGGCCATAGATACCACTGCCGGAGAGAAGGAAAGAGGTACCCTTGAGACCATGCTTACCCTGCCTGTTACCAACAGGGAGATCATATTCGGTAAGTTCGTAACGGTTGCGATTATAGGAGTTGTATCGGCGCTTCTCAACCTGCTTTCCATGGCACTCATGGGCGTATACATGATAAAGCTTATCGGCGGTCTGGGAATGGCGGTAAATACCGTGGACTTCGGAAGATTCATTCCGGCCATCCTGGTTACGATCCTTTCGGTGCTGGTATTCGCACTTTTCATAAGTGCACTGACCATGTGCATAGCCGCATTTGCCAAGTCCTATAAGGAAGCCAATAACTATATAACACCTATGACTCTGGTAGTCATGCTTACGGGATACATCGCATTTATCCCGAATATCGAACTGGACAGCAAGATGGCACTGGTTCCCGTAGCCAACATATGCCTGCTGATAAAGAACATACTTAACTTTAAGTATGATATGGAAATCGTGATGCTGGTTCTTCTCAGCAACGTGGTTTACGCTATGCTGGCGGTGCTTTTCCTGGGAAGAGTTTATAACAGTGAAGGAATCCTCTTCGACGAGGGTCGTTCCGGAGTTCAGCTTTTCGAAAAGCGCAGCAACATGAAAAAGGGCGGCGTTCCTACCGTCGGAGATGCCTGGTTCTTACTGTGCATAGTCTTCATGGCTGTTATATATCTGGGAAGCATAATGCAGCTGGAGTGGGGCTTTACCGGTGTTGCCGGAACCCAGATCATCATACTGCTGCTGCCGCTGCTTTTCGTGATCTATACGAAGAGAAGCATAAAAGAAACCTACAGCTTTAAGAAGCCTGCGGTCACATCGGTGCTGGGCGGAGTGGTACTTGTTCTGGGAGTTCTCCTTCTGGGAATACTGCTTACGGTATTTACTTCGATGCTGTTCCCGAACGACGCGGAACTGGCGGGAGAGAGTATTGACAGTACTCTTACGGGACACGGATTCCTGCTTACGCTTTTCGTAGCGGCACTTATGCCGGCTATATGCGAGGAAATGATGTTCAGAGGTTTTGTTCTGTCATCATTCAGAAAAAGATATAAGATTGTCACATCCATACTTCTGGTGGCGGCAGTCTTCGGTATATATCATATGAGTATAGTGCGATTCTTCACCACGGCTCTGCTGGGTGCCGCACTGGCGCTTACGGTTTACTATGCGGGAAGCATATTCCCGGCTATGTTGATGCATTTCTGTAATAACGGAATAGCTGTACTTCAGATGTATTATCCGGAGTTCTTTATAAAGTATGTTCCGATCCTCGGCGAGGAGACTCTCAGTATTTCATCGACTATAATACTATTTTTACTTGGTACGGTACTGACTGCTGCCGGAATTCTTCTGCTCAGAAGAAGCCACAGAGGAAAGGAAGCTAAATGAATTCCAAAAACGACAAGATAAAACGACTGCTGATCATATGGGTTGTATTTCTCATGTTCCTGGTATGCACCATCGTTCTTCTGGTGAAGTCCATCATGTCCGAGATAAAAAATGCGGAGTTCCCGAAGCATGTATATATGTCGGACGAACTTGACGATGTGATACCTTTCGATGCGGATTACTCCATCAGGGACATGATCAAAGACAACTATGTGAAGTATCTTCATCAGGCATATATAGTTCTGGGTACATACCCGGACTGCAGACTGGTAAAGATCAGCGCAAATGTAGAGAGAAATGATTTCAACTGGAAAGAAGAGTTCTATTGTCCGGAAGGCGAGCTCTACTGGAAGAGATATAAGGACGGAGTGCCGGAAGGCAGGATAGCCATTGATGTTTCCGAGTACCAGAACAATATTGACTGGGAAGGCGTGAAGCAGGCAGGTGTTGAAGTTGCCATAGTCAGAGCCGGCTTCAGAGGTTACGGAAGCTCAGCAAAACTTGTGGCCGATGTGAACTTCGACCAGAACATGCAGGGAGCCGCATCCGTGGGAATAGAGACCGGAGTTTACTTCTTCTCCGAGGCCATAAACCGCGAGGAAGGTGAAGAGGAAGCGAGATTCGTTCTGGATATGGTTCAGGGGTACAACGTTACCCAGCCGATAATCATAGATACGGAATACATTTACGATACGGAAGGCGTAAGAGCCAATGATATATCCGTAGAGGACAGGACCGCCGCTGTTGTGGGATTCTGTGAGACAATAAAAGCGGCCGGGTATACACCGATGATATACGCCAGCCGCGATCAGTTCATATTCAATATGGACATAGATGCCATAGGTGATTACGAGTTCTGGCTCGCATGCTATGACACGCCTAACTTCCCGTATCATACCGAGGGATATCAGTATTCTCCTTCGGGACTTATGAGCGGAATTGAAGGAAATGTAGATCTGGATGTATGGATGAGATAATTATCTCTCCATCTTCCAGACATATGATGTATAAGGAGCAAGCTCGGAGCCGCCGCCGAAGTCGTGCTTGGTACCGGTAAGCAGTTCGTCTGCCATGCCGCATCCCGCATCGAAATGCGCGGTGAAAGGCTGATCCGATGCGTTGATGGCAATCATGATCCTTTCGTCATCAACCCTGCGCTCGAAGATACACTGATGATTTGTAAGAACGACAGACCTGAATGAACCGTAGTTCAGTGCTCTGCTGTTCTTTTTTATTTCCGCAAGGCGGGCTATATGGTCTGTAAGGCTGTTCCACTCCGGTGCCTCGAAGCATGGACGGAGAGCCGGATCTCCTTCTTCCTTACGGGCTTCCGCACCCCATTCGCTTCCGTAGTAAACGCTCGGGAATCCCGGCATTCCGAAAGCCAGAGTATATATAAGCGGAAGATGATTCTTGTTGGAAAGAATACTGGCAACTCTTGTAACATCATGGTTATCCACGAAGGACATGAGGTGCATGTGCTTGTAACGGCACCAGTCTTCCGGACCGAACTGCTGCATGAGAGAGTGGATAATCTCGAACATGTTCATGCAGTTGAAGCTGGAGAACAGTCCTTTGTAGCATGCGTAGTTGGTACAGCTGTGAAGCATTCCGTCATTTACGAACATGGCATAATCGCCGTGAAGCAGCTCGCCCAGGAGCAGGAATTCAGGCTTGATGTCGTTGGCCAGTCCGCGAAGTCTGTGGATGAAGTCTCTGTCCAGGCAGTAAGCTACATCCAGTCTCAGACCGTCTATATCGAAGTAATCAACCCAGTAACGGATTTTGTCGAAGATATGTTCCACCACATCGTTGTTGCGGAGGTTGAGCTTGACCAGGTCGTAGTTGCCTTCCCAGCCTTCGTACCAGAAGCCGTCGTTGTAATTGGAATTTCCGTCAAAGGAAAGATGAAACCAGTCCTTATAAGGAGAGTCCCATTTCTTCTCCTGAACATCCCTGAATGCCCAGAAGCCTCTGCCTACATGATTGAATACGCCGTCCAGAACAACTTTGATGCCGGCTTCGTGAAGGGCGTCCACAACCTTCTTGAAGTCCTCGTTTGTTCCGAGACGCTTATCTATAAGTCCGTAATCGCGGGTGTTGTATCCATGAGTGTCGGATTCGAAAACAGGAGAAAAGTAGATGGCATTTGCGCCCAGTTTCTTGATGTGAGGTATCCAGTCGATGACTTTGAGAATCCTTGATTCAAGTATTCCGTCATTCTCGAAAGGAGCACCAGTAAAGCCCAGAGGGTAGATCTGATAAAAGACCGATTCTTCAAACCACATATTTCCGTCCTCCTTAAAATGCAGTATATTTTGCGTTGCAAAGACACCTTCAACAGTATACCAAATATGACAGCAAATCGCTATAAAAACCGAACTTTTGCCTTGTAATGAAAGACTCGATTTGCTACAATTTAGGGTAGTGTTTTTTGGGGATTACAGAGGGAATTATATATAAAAGGAGATTTAGTTATGGCACAAAAGGTATCATTCAGTTTTGAGAATGCTTCATTCATGGCAGATGATGCATCGGTTGCAGCTATCAAGGACAGAGTAACAGCTGCAAGAAACACACTTGTTGAGAGAACAGGTGCGGGAAATGATTTCCTGGGTTGGATCGATCTTCCGATTGATTACGACAAGGAAGAGTTCGACAGAATTAAGAAGGCAGCAGCTAAGATTCAGAGTGATTCAGACGTACTTCTCGTTATCGGTATCGGCGGATCATATCTCGGCGCAAGAGCAGCTATCGAGGCTCTTCGTCACAGCTTCTATAACATGGTAGATAAGTCAATCCGTAAGACACCTGAGATTTATTACTGCGGTAATAACCTCAGCTCAACATACATCTGCGACCTCGTTGATGTTATCGGCGACAGAGATTTCTCTATAAATGTTATCTCTAAGTCAGGTACAACAACAGAGTGTTCCGTTGCTTTCCGTCTCTTCAAGGAAATGCTTGAGAAGAAGTACGGCAAGGCAGAAGCAGCTAAGCGTATCTATGCTACAACAGATAAGGCACGCGGGGCTCTTAAGACTCTTTCAAACGAAGAGGGTTATGAGACATTCGTAGTTCCTGATGATGTAGGAGGAAGATATTCCGTTCTTACAGCAGTAGGACTTCTTCCGATTGCAGCTTCAGGTGCAGACCTTGATGCTCTTATGGCAGGTGCTGCAAAGGCACGTGAGTACTGCTTAAACAATGATTTTGATTCAAACGACGCACTTAAGTACGTTGCATACAGAAACGTTCTTCATGAAAAGGGACTCGGAATGGAGATCCTCGGAAACTTCGAGCCGTCACTTCATTACATCACAGAGTGGTGGAAGCAGCTCTACGGAGAAAGCGAAGGCAAGGACGGCAAGGGTATCTTCCCTGCAGGTGTTGATTTCACAACAGATCTTCACTCACTGGGACAGTTCATTCAGGAAGGTACAAAGAATCATTTCGAGACATTCCTCAATGTTAAGAACCCACGCAGAAGCGTAGTTATGCAGGAAGAGGCAGTTGATCTTGACGGACTTAACTATCTTACAGGAAAGACTGTAGACTTCATCAATAAGTGTGCTATGAACGGAACAATCCTTGCACATGTAGACGGACAGGTTCCTAACATCCGTATAGATATGGAAGAGATCAGCGAGGAGACAGTTGGTGAGCTCTTCTACATGTTCGAGTTTGCATGCGGCGTAAGCGGTTATGTTCTCGGAGTTAACCCATTCAATCAGCCTGGTGTTGAAAGCTACAAGAAGAACATGTTTGCTCTTCTCGGAAAGCCGGGTTATGAAGAAATGACAGCAGCTCTCAGAGAGAGACTCGGAGAGTAATCAGTAATACAGGGCGAAACACGGGGACGGGGGTTGACCCCCGTCCCTGTTTTAAGTTCCCGAAAATTTGGAGGAAATATGATAGGAGATACCTTCGAACTTATAGCACCGTGCCATTTCGGCCTTGAAGCGGTGTTGAAGCGAGAGATTCAGAATCTCGGATATGAGATCACTTCCGTGGAGGACGGTCGAGTTACCTTTCTTGCGGGAGCGGACGGAATACCGAGAGCCAATATAAATATCAGGACAGCCGAGAGAATCCTTCTCAAGTGCGGAAGCTTCAGAGCAAAGACATTCGATGAGCTTTTTGAAGGCACCAGAGCCATTAACTGGGAGAGAGTTCTTCCGAGAGATGCAAAGTTCTGGGTAACAAAAGCCACAACGAACAAGTCGGCTCTTTTTGCTGCGTCTTCGATACAGTCCATCGTGAAGAAGGCTATGGTAGACAGAATGAGTTCCGTCTATCACGTAAACCGCTTCGCAGAGGACGGTGACGAATATCCTGTAAGAGTTTTCATCATGAAGGACATGGTCACCATAGGACTTGATACATCGGGTGTTTCGCTTCATAAGAGAGGTTACAGAAAGCTGGTAGGTAAGGCTCCTATTTCCGAAACACTGGCCTCAGCCCTTATCATGCTCACACCTTGGAGGGAAGACCGTATACTGGTAGATCCGTTTTCGGGCAGTGGTACATTTCCTATTGAAGCGGCTCTTATCGGAGCCAATATCGCACCGGGTGTGAACAGAGATTTTACGGCATGTACCTGGGAGAAGCTTATATCCAAGAAGCTTTGGTACGAGGCATATGACGAGGCGAGAAGCCTTGAGAAAAGAGATGTGAAGATGAATATCCAGGGCTACGACTTAGACCCTGAGATCGTCAAGGTGGCAAGGACAAATGCGGCCGATGCCGGCGTGGAAGAGTATATTCATTTTCAGCAGAGAGACGTGAAGGACCTTAGAAATCCGAAGCCATACGGCTTTGTGATCACCAACCCTCCATACGGCGAAAGACTTGAGGAGAAGGAAGCGCTTCCGGCGCTTTACAGAACCCTGGGAGAAGCTTATGCCGGGCTGGATAAATGGTCCATGTATATAATTACCTCTTATGAGGATACCGAGAAGTACATCGGCAGAAAGGCCGATAAAAACAGGAAGATCTATAACGGTATGATCCAGGCGAGATTCTACTCGTTCATGGGTCCTAAGCCGCCGCGTAACGATTCTTCCGTGTAACCGGAAGGGAAGGTTAATGAGAACCAGAATTGTCGTATTCTTTTTATTAATAATACTGACACTAGCAGGGGCGTATGTCATATTTACACCGCATAAAGCGGGTATCGGCAGAAATTCGGAGTTCGACGGTGCCGTGAACAGCCTGTCGGAGAAGATCGTGGAAAGCGCCGAAGAAAGCGGATTCGACCTCATGGTCGATGATAAGAGCCTGTCGGGATTCGATTATCAGGTTAAGATCGGACCGGGCATGGAGATAAGCTGTTCAGAGCAGTTCCTGGAAGACATCATGGGATGTTCGGTAAGTGTTTTTCCTACGGGAAAGGTTACCGTTGAAAGAAAAGATGTTCATCTGGAGTATAACGAGGGCAGCAATGTCATCGTTATGAAAAAGGGCGCTGATACCAAGAGGATAGAGTTCAGTCCGGATGCCAAGGTTACCGAAGACGGAGGAGTATTTCTTCCGGTGGGAGAAGTGCTGGGCAATCTCGGATATAGTGCCGAATACATTTACAGCAGAAGAGCTGTGGATTTTAAATGCATCGATGACGGTAAGTATCTCCCTGAGTCCTATGATATGAGGACCACGGGAAGAGTAACGCCGGTAAGAGATCAGGGCGTGTACGGTACATGCTGGGCATTTGCGTCACTGGGAGCGCTGGAGACCATACTTATGCCGGAAGAGAATAATGTGTATTCCGTCGACCATATGTCGATGAACAACAACTTCTCTCTGGAACTCAGCGAAGGCGGAGAGCACGGCATCAGTATATCTTATCTTGCTTCATGGCTCGGACCTGTTATGGACAGGGACGATCCGTACGGAGACGGAGAGACCAATACGAATCTCGAAGCCGTAAAGCATCTTGAGGAAGCCATCATCATGAAAGAGAGAAATGATGAGACCATCAAGAGCGCCATCTATAAGTACGGCGGAGTGGAAACCTCCATGTATCTCGGAATGACTTACGGTGCAAATGATTCGGAGTTCTATAATGCGGAGACCGGAAGCTACTACTACGACGGAGACGAGATGCCGAACCATGCGGTGGTACTTGTAGGCTGGGATGATAACTATCCGAAGGAAAGATTCAACAAGCAGCCGTCACGGAACGGAGCCTATATCTGTAAGAACAGCTGGGGCGAGACCTTCGGCGAAAGCGGTTACTTCTATGTGTCTTACGATGATACGAATCTTTGCCAGGAGACCATAGTTTATTCCAAGCTGGTGGAGCCGAATGATTTCGACAACATTTATCAGACTGATATGCTGGGCTGGATAGGTCAGATGGGATTCGGTCAGGATTCCGCTTACTTTGCGAACTGCTACAAGGCAGAGGGTAAGGAGAATCTTGCTGCGGTTTCTTTCTATGCCACAGGACCGGATACATCGTTTTCCGTATATATAGTGAGACATTTCTCCGATAAGAAATCCCTGAACGACAGAGTTATGGTAGGTCAGGGACAGACCAGATACGCGGGATATTATACCGTGAAGTTTGATGACGAGATACCTCTGGACGAGGGCGAGAAGTTCGCGGTCATCGTGAGTATACAGACTCCGGGAAGCGAGCGTCCTATAGCGATTGAATGTGATGCGGGCGAAAGAACCGCTGATATAGATCTCAGAGACGGTGAAGGATACATGAGCCTTTACGGCGAGGTATGGCACAGAGCGGAGAATTCCGACTGCAACATATGTCTGAAAGCCTTTACCAGAACAAGAGAATCACGAAGTGAAGGAGAATAATATGAAACTGATCTTTGCAACAGGAAATGAAAATAAAATGAGAGAGATCCGCGAGATCCTTGCGGGACGCGGATATGAGATCCTGTCCATGAAGGAAGCGGGAATAGACGTTGATGTGGTTGAGGACGGAAAGACATTTGCGGAGAACGCACTTATCAAGGCCAGAGCCATATCAAAGATCGCAGGCGAACTGGTGCTTGCGGACGATTCGGGTCTGGAGATAGACGCACTGGGCGGCGAGCCGGGTATCTACTCCGCAAGATACATGGGATATGACACATCTTACACAGAGAAGAACAACAACCTTATAAGCCGCCTTGAAGGCGTGCCTGATGAGGAAAGAACAGCAAGATTTGTATGCGCAATGGCTGCCGTATTCCCTGACGGACGTGAGGAGACGGTAGTGGGAACCATGGAAGGCCGCATCGGATATGAGATCGCGGGAGAGAACGGTTTCGGTTACGATTCTGATAATGAGTGATTCTCACGGTATGAACAGATATGCGGCGCAGGTTCTCGAACAGGAGAAACCGGATATGCTTATCCACTGCGGCGATGTTCAGGGTTCCGAAACGGAGCTTGAAAAGATGGCGGGTTCGCCGGCCACACCGTGCGTTTTCGTAAAAGGCAATAATGACTGGGATTCAAGGAACCCGTACACAAGAACCTTTAAGCTGAAGGGCCATAAGTTTCTTGTGACACACGGCCATACTCACGGAGTATACAGCAATGCGGGAGTTCAGAATCTGATATATCTGGCTCAGGAAAATGAATGCGACATCGTATGCTTCGGTCATACCCATGCGGTATTCGACGAAGAGGTAAACGGTGTGAGACTGCTGAACCCGGGAAGCATATCGCTTCCGAGAGGCACTAAGAAAAAATCGTATATGATCATGACTCTGGAAGAGGACGGAAAATATACGGTCGAGAAGAGGTTTTTAGTATGAAAAAGGGCGATATTATAGAGGGTATCATTACAGATTATAACTTTCCGAATAAGGGAAGTTTCATGTATCATTCGGTGGCTCCGGACGGAACACCTCTCGGTGATGACAGAAAGATAATAGTCAAGAATGCACTGCCGGGAAGCAAGGTCCGCGTAAGGATCATCAAGAAGAAGACCGGCTATGCCGAGGGAACTGTTCTTGATGTGATCGAAAAGTCACCTCTTGAGACAAAGAAACCGATCTGTAATCATTTCTACAGCTGCGGAGGATGTACCTATCAGACCGTTGCTTATACCAATCAGCTTAAGATGAAAGAGGATATGGTAAAGAAACTTCTGAAGCCTGTAGTGAACTTCGGAGGAGATGGTGCAAAGACCGAGCTGTCTCAGATTAAATGGGACGGAATAGTGGGCTCTCCGGATCAGTTCAGATACAGAAACAAGATGGAGTTTACCTTCGGAGATGAGGAAAAGTACGGCCCTCTCACCCTGGGACTTCACAGAAGATTTTCGAATCATGACATCCTGAGCATAGATTCCTGCGGTATTGTCAGCCCTACATGGAACGACATTCTGAAGTTCACACAGGATTTCTACAGAAAACTGGGAGTTCCTTATTATAACAAGTATACACACACGGGAGTTCTGCGTAATCTGGTGATCAGACAGTCTGCATCGGGCGGCGGAATCCTTGTGAATCTGGTAACCACAACCCATCACAGCATAGACGAATCCACGAGAAATACTCCGTGGCATGAGAAGAGAAGCGAGACGGTTGACGAGCTGCATCTTCCTGAATATGTAGCGGGACTTCTTTCACTGGGTGAGCCGAAGTCGGTGGGACTTGATGCATTTACTTCCCATGGTTATCAGAAGGCAAATACAAAGAAAAAGATCGTAAGAGACAAGTGGGGAAAACTCCAGAGAGTAAACGGAAGTTTTGAAGATAACGTTGGCTCCGGAGAGTTCGAGTCACTGTCTTACTATAACCGAATCGCAGGCGTTCTTTACACAGAGTGCGACACCCTTGCGGATGCCATAATCCCTGATTCGGTAACACTTCTCTACGGAGAGGATTATCTGATGGAAGAGGTACTGGGGCTGAAGTTTAAGATATCTCCGTTCTCCTTCTTCCAGACCAACACAAAGGGAGCGGAGCTGCTTTACTCGAAGGTAAGAGAGTATGCACTGGAAGCACTGGCAAAGAATGCCGGCAGCGATGATACCTCTGATGTGAAAACGGGAGTCATCTATGACCTTTACAGCGGAACCGGAACCATAGCACAGCTCATGTCACCGGTTGCGGATAAGGTATACGGAATTGAGATCATAGAAGAAGCTGTGGAAGCAGCCAAGGAAAATGCAAAGCTGAATAAACTCACCAACTGCGAATTCATCGCGGGAGATGTATTAAAGAAGCTGGATGAACTGGAAGAAAAGCCTGATCTTATAATACTGGATCCGCCGAGAGACGGACTTAATCCGAAGGCCCTTACAAAGATACTGGCCTACGGCGTAAAGAATATAGTATATGTCAGCTGCAAGCCGACTTCTCTTGCAAGAGATCTGGAGATATTCGAAGCAAACGGATATGAGCCGGTGCGCGGATGCTGCTGTGATATGTTCCCGAATACGGTACATGTGGAGACGGTTGTCCTTCTTGAGCAAAAATAAAAATAGGGACATAAAATGTATAACGAATATCTGGAAAAAACAAAGTATGTGGATTACGACGATTGAGAATACATTTCTTTTCGTAAGAGATGAGATTAAACATTCCTGGGATGCTCAGGATAAAAGAGTAACGGTATCGGCAAGCGATACCTTGAGAGAAGGCGTGGGAATCTGCTGGGCGAAAGCGAATCTTCTGGCGGCTCTTCTCAGAGCTAACGGAATTCCCGCAGGTTTCAGCTATCAGCGCCTTACGTTGGGAGAAACACCGGAAAGCGGTTACTGTATCCATGCGATGAATACGATTTATATTTCGAGTATGGATAAATGGATACGCCTTGACGCGAGAGGAAATAAGGAAGGCATAAATGCGCAGTTTTCAACCGAGGAAGAGATACTTGCGTTTTATATTCGCTGCGAAGGAGAAGAAGATTATCACGATAATCATTCCTATCCGGATCAGGGACTTATGAAAGTCCTTGAAGAAAGCACGGATGCCATTGATATGTATCTGCATCATTTACCGGATCGATTATCATACAGTGTCGATTATAAAACAGCGACTTTGGATGATATGGACCTTATGATGAGCAGCCGTCTGGAGATGCTGAGAGTTGTTAATAATCTTGATCTTTCCTATAAGTACAGCGAAGAGATAATCGAGAACAGCCGGAAGTACTTTGAAGAAGGAGAACAGACAACGGTTCTGGCAATGGACGGAGAAAAAGTTATCGGCTGCGCAACCATGAGTTATATAACCATTATGCCGACATTTTCTCATCCTACGGGAAAAAGGGCACATCTTATGAATGTGTATACCATGAAGGAGTGGCAGAGAAGAGGCATCGCTAAGAAAATGGTACTTATGCTGATAGAGGATGCAAAGCGCCGCGGGGCTACGGAAGTCAGTCTGGATGCTACGGAAGAGGGACGTCCGCTTTACTATAACGTGGGATTTAAGGATTCCGACGAATGTATGGTTTTAGCCCTTTAAATTCGGAGAAACAACATGAAGATAATAGAGATAGTCGGAGATAATTACTTCGGTAAATGGGACAAGACCAATACGGCCTGCCGCGGGATCATTATCCGTGATGGCAGGATTCTTCTTTCTTACGAGACCCTGACGGATCAGTGGATGATACCGGGAGGCGGACTCGAAGATGGAGAGAGCGAGAAGGAATGCTGCATACGTGAGATAGCGGAAGAAACAGGATTCGTTGTCAGCACCTCGGACTGCCTGTTCGAAATAGATGAATACTATGAGGACTGGAAATGGATAAACAGATATTTTGTCTGTGAAGTTACCGGAAGTACCGAGATGCATCTTACGGAACGGGAGAAGCAGGTGGGAATGGAACCGAGATGGCTCTCCTTAGATGCGATAGTTGAAATCTTCTCGAAGCATAACAGTTATGCGGATACCGATGAGATGAGAAGAGGTATGTACCTTCGTGAGTTTACGGCACTGAGGGAGTATCTGAAACAACAGGGTTGACATAAGTGCTATAATAGTTGAATGACATAAAGAGAATTTAAGAGAGATTAAGGAGATAGATATATTATGAGACTTTGTATTGCAACAGCTCCATGCAGGGTTTGAGGAACTGTATGGAGGATTAGATAATTCCTCAGACTTTGCTTCAAAATGACAAATATAATTATTTAGGAGCAAAGAAAATGAAAAACAAAATAAACAAGAATAAAAAAGGCTTAAGAGATTTTTTGATACTGTGGAGTACACAGAGTCTGTCGCAGCTGGGAAGTTCCATGACTGCACTTGCTTTATCACTGTGGCTCTACGATACAACGGGTTCATCACTGAAGTCGGCAGCACTCAGTATATGCTCATATGCACCGTATGTTCTTATGAGTATCTTTGCGGGAGCTCTTTCGGATAAATTTGATAAGAAGAGAACCATGCTTGCCTGTGATCTGCTGGCGGCACTGAGTACGGTGACGGTACTGATATTGTATCTTACCCATAATCTTGAAATGTGGCATCTTTATGCGATAAATGCATTTTCGGGTCTGATGAATACCGTACAGCAGCCTGCTTCGGAAGTTGCTACAACACTTCTTATTCCAAAGGAACATTATCAGAGAGCCAGCGGTCTTAACTCGTTTTCAAGGTCTCTGACAAATATTCTCGGACCGTTACTGGCTACGGCCATATACGGACTTCTGGGACTTACATCGGTAATCCTTATCGATCTGGGAAGCTTTGCGGTTGCATTTCTGGCGCTTCTTTTTCTGGTAAAGATTCCGGATGCGCCTGAAACGAAAAAAGAAAGCCTTAAGGTAATGGTAAAAGAAGGCGTAAGATATCTGAAAGATACACCGATGATACTGACCATGATCCTTTTCATGTCGGGAATCAATCTGGTTGCTTCGGCATTTGATGCGGCCTTACGAGGATATGTTCTTCCGAATCCCAAGGGAGGAGAATTCATGCTGGGTGTGGTAACAGCCTGTGCGGGAATCGCCATGACATTGGGAAGTCTGCTGGTAGCGAAAATGCCGACACCGAAGAACAGAATGAGAGTTGTATATGTCAGCATGCTTATATCCATGGGAACAGAGAACTTCATGCTGGCTTTCTGCAGGGAGCCTTGGCTCTGGTGTCTGGGACAGGTTATCGGATGGATCCTTGTGCCGGTGATGAGCGCAAATTACGATGTGATATTCAGAAGCACGGTACCGACGGAACTTCAGGGACGTGTTTACGCATGCAGAAATACGCTTCAGTTTTTTACCATTCCGATCGGTCTTTTCTTAGGCGGATTCATGGTTGATGAGATCTTCGAACCGTTTATGATGAGACACGGAAATTCGGAAAGCCTTACAGCACTTTTTGGATCGGGTAAAGGATCCGGAGCCGCCGTCGTTATGTTTGTACTCGGATTGGCGGGAACGATACATTGCCTGATCTGGGGAGGCAGAATGAAGAAATACAGTTAGGAAATTTTATGAAAAAAGGGAAGTTTATAACATCGGGAATATTCGGCATACTCTCGATCATTTGGATCATTTTGATTAAAACAGTGGATGTGGCCGAAATCGGTCCTGCAGGAACAAGCATTGGACTGTCCACTATAAATCAGGCCGTATTTAAAACAATAGGAACACATAAGACCTGGTATCTTATCACAGAGGCACTCGGAATATTTGCCATCTGTGTGGCAGGTATCTTTGCACTGTTGGGACTTGTTCAGCTTATAAAGGGAAAGAGTCTTAAGCGTGTTGACAGAGAGATTATAGCATTGGGCGGACTGTATGCCATAGTGATAGGGCTCTACATAATTTTTGAAGAGTTAGTGGTTAATTACAGACCGGTCATCATGGAAGGGGCAACAGCCCCTGAGGCGTCATTTCCGTCGTCTCATACCATGCTGACCTGCGTGGTAATGGGAAGCGCCATGCTTCTTATGGAAAAGTATATTAAACATGATACGCTTCGCCTTGCGCTCTGGCTGGTCTGTGCTATCGTGCTTGTGATCACCGTTGCGGGAAGACTGCTTTCGGGTGCTCACTGGTTCACCGATATTGTAGGCGGCGTCCTGATAAGTATGACACTGCTTGCATGCTTTTCCGGAGTCAAAGGAGTTATACAGAGTAAAAAATTCTAGTATGTACGGCTCCAGTTTCGGATCTCTTCGATCACATTTGCACTGTTATCAAGGTGGAGATAGTGGCCGCC
>CACZHN010000090.1:0-10916 GCA_902780985.1 uncultured Lachnospiraceae bacterium
TCTGTGTCTTTATAATTCTTACTATAATCTCTCTGATATCTGTATCTGCCAAACTCAACTAATTCTTTAACTATGTCATAAAAATCCTTGTTATTCAGCATAGCCTGATATCTTGAACTTATCTTATAATCACCGTCATTATCTTTCTCGATGAATATACACATATCATATGTCTTCTTTCCAGAGCCCGATGGAAATTCATTTGTCATAACGTTAATAACACTATTGATTTCCTTCGTTGTACACTCTTTCGAGTATCTGTTTCTCAGCACTGTTTTAAGCCCATCGATCAAGCCTGTTTTATATTCCAACATTCTAGACAAAAGCTCTAACTCATGTATTCTCTTTCCATTCGCAAGCTTCTTTGATATAAACTCAACCGCTTTCTCTTCATCTTCTGAAAGCCTAATCTTATAATCCTTCTCATACTTAACAAGGAACTTGTAATAAGATCCAAGAGAATTATTATCAAAGATTCTAAAAACATCCATCTCGCCGTACTTATCAAAATCCATCAGCTTAGGAATTCTTCCCAACTTATTTTTCAGGTTTTTATAATTATCTCTGATAAGCTTTATATCGCTGAAATTTGCAGTATCAATTGCTGCATATATTTTCTTCTTCGATATTTCATCAAAGTGTATTGTTGAAGCACCCGGAATAACTTTCTCTCCTTCTGCTACATAACGACGAATGTTATCTTTGTTGTAAGTACGGTCACCAGAAAGTGCAATCGGAATCATAAAATTATTCTTGTAATTACCAATAAAATCAAGGATTACAACAAACTCCTTGTCCGTTGATTTTCTGAGTCCTCGACCGAGCTGCTGAACAAATACTATAGGTGACTCTGTAGGTCGAAGCATAACTACCTGATTAATCTCAGGAATATCCACTCCTTCATTGAAAATATCTACTGTAAAGATGTAATCGAGATAATCATCTCCATCATCTTTTGTCAGTCGCTCAATTGTACGCTCTCTTATATCCTGACTATCATCACCAGTCAAAGCTGTAGTTCTATAGCCTCTCGTATTGAATATTTCACTAAGCTTTATAGCCTCGTCTTTGGAGCTGCAGAATATTAAACCTTTTACTCTATCTCCCGAAAAACCATAGTATTTAATCTGCTTTATAATATAATCAACTCTTGTATCTGAAACCAGTTTATTAAACATGGTTTTATCATCAATAGTTTCTCCATCTATTGTAAAATCAGTTATTCCAAAATAATGGAATGGACATAACAAATCTTCCTCCATTGCTTGCTGAAGTCTGATCTCCAATGCAATGTTATGATCAAATGTCGCAAAAACATCAAAATCATCGGTTCTTTCTGGAGATGCAGTCATTCCCAACCAAAACATCGGTGTGAAATAATCCATTATTTTCTGATAACTGTTCGCACCAGTTCTATGAGCCTCATCAATTATGATAGTTTGAAAATGATCCTTTTCGAACTGTTGCATAATATCTTCTTTAGCCATCATTTGCATAGTAGCAAAAAGAAAATCTGCATCAGTATCTTTACTGTTTCCTGATAAAAGGCCGAATCGTCTTGTATTACCAAATACCATCTTGTAGGACTTCATAGCCTGTTTAGCTATCTGTTCCCTGTGCACTATAAAAAGAACCTTTTTATCCGCACCAATTCTACTGAGTGCATCACGGATTCCAAAAGCAGATGCGTACGTTTTACCAGTTCCCGTTGCACTTATAAGTAAAGCTTTATCTTCACCATTTTCAGCCAACTCACTTAAACTATTTATAAAATCCACCTGCATAGAATTCGGCTTCAGTTTATATTGTTCAAGAGACACTGCACCAAATCGTGAATCGCCCGCTGCATTTTTTGCAGCTTCAAGTGCAATCTTTCTCTGCTTCTTTATAGTCTCATATCGAGTTCTATATTCGTCGATAAAATCAGAATAAGCAGTGGTATGATTTGGATCATTCCACAGTTTTTCAAATGCATCACTAACGGTCTGATACATTTCTCCTTCTGAAGTAGAAACCACTTTGGTATTCCATTCCTTATTTACAGAAAGCGCCTTCTGCGTCATATTTGATGAACCTATAAGAATTGTATATGTTCCATCATTCTTAAAGATATAGCCCTTTGTATGAAAACCTATTTTTTCTGTATCAACCGATGGGCTTTCCTCATCATTGGATTCGTTTACCGGATGAAGCACTGCTTCTTCCCTATACATACGCAGTTCAATATTTGAAAACTCAGCTAACTTATCCAAAGCTTTTGGATCAGTAAACATGTTGTAATCTGTGGTAAGAATCTTTCCCGGAATACCCTTTTCTTCAAGTTCTTTAAAAATCTGAAGAAGCGGTGTAATTCCACCAAGAGTAATAAACGCCACACTAAAAACAAAGGATTCACACTTACTAAGTTCACCCTCTATTGTTGTGATAACCTTCACACCATTCATATGATCATTTGCTATGAATGAAGGTTTATATGCCACACTGGATTTATATGATGAATCTATAAATGCAGTGGTTGCACCGGATTTTATCTTTTCTATTTGCTCACTCTTATTCATAAGTAATCCTTTATACTTTATTGGTTTTGATTCATATTACTCAAATATTATCCTATGGCAACACTCCTCATCCCCCGACATTATTGACGTCTGCATTTCTATCGTTAACTTCCTGTCCGGTACAAGGGTTTTGAATACGCATATCATGCTCTGTCTGGAGCATTCGCATAACCTTGTGGATTGTATATTCATTTCTGTATGCAAAGGGCAGTCGCAGCTTGTGAATATAAGCTCATATACCTTGCCGGATTCGATGATCCTTCCCTTTACATTTTTCTTTTCTCCTACTCGTGCGAAGAAGAGATCTAAGTCTCCGCCGCAATCCTTAAAGAGATCCGTATACAGATACTTCAGGGCATCTCCTGCACATCTTTCCGCACATCCTGCAAAAAGTCTTGAGCACTCTTCCACATTCATTTTATTCAGGCCGTTATTCAGTTCTCCGAACCAGCCTTTAAAAAACTTTTCATCCATTAATCTTCATTCTCCAAAAGCCTGTATAAATGCTTCTTCATAGCATGATTCCGGAATCTTCGGCCATTCACATCCACCGTATCTCTCATTACATATGGTCATGGCACGATTTAACATACCGGCATGTGTATTATTTCCGCATTTTCCTGTGATCAATAATTCAGTAAACCTAGTCCAATATGGAGCTGTCTCATATAATCCGGCCTCTTTCATCACTGATAACAGAGCATCCGCATCAGCCGGAAGTGTTATGAATTCGGGCTCCCACGCACCGTTATTATCATGAAGGATCATAAAGTGATAGCCATATGGTACATCGATAGAAACTCCCACAGAACCCGGGTTCAGAATTCTTGTTGACTCATATTCGATATCCATCACTTTATGTGTATGTCCGCATATTATATACTCAGCAGGCGTTTCCGATACAACCTCCATGAGGCTCTGTGGGTTATTTGCAAATTTCTCACTAACCTTTCTCGGAGAACCATGGCAGATAACTATATCCGGCATACCTTCTGTTTTAACGGTTGCTGTGATCGGAAGACTGTTAAAGAATTCCGATTGTGCTCGGATAATCATCCCACTCGGGATATTCTTTCCCGAGATCATCCAATTGATAATTTTCCTTATTACCTCTCAAAAAGTAACACTTATGACTGTCTCTCAGATCATAAAGCATTTTCATTGTTTTCTCTATTCCGGGCAGTTCACCTGTATAATCGCCGAGAAAACAATATGTATCTATATTCTTGTCTTTAAGATATTCCAGGCAGCTCTTCAGAGCTATATCATTTCCGTGAATATCCGATAATACTGCTATATTCATAATTTTTGCGTAGTCCTTTTTTCTATCATCGTCAGGTTTGCAATCAGCAGAATAACGCATGAGATGAATATTGTTTTGAATCCCCAACGTGCCGACAGCACTCCGCCCAATCCTGCTCCTACAGCGAAGATCAGAATGATTCCGAAGTAGTATAACGAATCAACAAAGTCCTTCCTGTCTCTGAGTCTGAGAAATTTTGAAAAGCTCTCCGTACCGCTCCTGAGATTACCGATACACATGGTACTTGCATAGCTGTGTCCCTTCAGACTTCTGAATGCCTGCACCTGCATAGCACAGCTGAAAGATACCAAAATATTCGCTATTGTATTCATCGATTCCGGGAGAAATCCGACAGCAAACAGAACAACTATTTCAAGCATCATGATTATATGACGCCAGTAAATCTTCTTCAGTTTCTTAAAGAAGTGCGCTATCTGCTCTGCAACAAGGATTCCCATGGCAAAAGCAAAAACCGGGAGCAGATAGTGAATTGCCCTTCTGAAGTCCCCTGTCATTATATACTGACTCATCAAGACCACATTGCCGGTCTGAGCATTTGCGAATACATTTCCTCTCAGAACATATGTATATGCATCCTGAAAGCCTCCCGATAGGGAAAGAAGTGCCCCAAGGAGGATTGTATCTGATTTATGCTTGTCTTTCATAGCATCTCTTCTTTCTCACCCACTGACTCTCTGTCCGCCGAATGCATGTATCGAGCGGGTTCCCGCTTTCACTCTTCCGCCCTGCAGGCTTCCCTTCGGGATAAAGAGCTCATCTCCGGCATGCAGTACATATTCCTTACCGTCGATGGTTACTATGTATTCCCCCTCTACGCAGAGCATGTATTCGTCATAGTCATGTGTATGCTCCTTCGATACTCTGTCTGCTTTATATATCCAGAATGCCATCTGGCTTCCGTCATTTGCCGTATAGTAATATCCTTCGATATCCGGCGTATTCTGCTGTGATGCAGGAATCATATTTTGACTTCTAAACATAAACTCCGGAAAATTCATCTGTATCCTTCCTTTCAAAACTTATGCTCGAAAACTCCGTTCTTCTCGTAATCCTCCATGATTCCTTTCGGCAGGAGTTTTTTGTTCATTTCCCTGTCTGCCCAGACGTAGGACTTATGCTCTTCGCTGAGCTTTACGTCCTCTGTGGTGGTCTTGCAGTAGTATGCGATGATGAGGCACGGCTTATCAAACTGCAGCAGCGTGACATACGCCACTCTTCCTATCTCCACATCCGTGATGCCCACTTCTTCCCTTATCTCACGTCTCATGGCTTCTTCGGGAGTTTCGCCGTCTTCCAGGTTTCCTCCTACATTTTCCCATGAGTCCGCACCGATATCGTCATCACTGCTTCTCTGCACCAGCAGAAACTTATCCAGTTTGCTGTTGTACAGTACGCTTTTTGAAACTATGTATGCATCCATATTCCGTCTCCTTACAACAAAAACAACTTATTATCAATCCTAAACTGATAATAAGTTGTCAATGTTTACTGATAATATGCTTTCGCAAATTCTCTCAAGTACTCTATATCTTTTATGCCTGCAACCTCATAGGATGAGTGCATGGCAAGCTGCGGAAGTCCTATGTCCGCTGTGTTTACCGATACATGTGAGTTTGATATGTTGCCGAGGGTACTGCCGCCCGGTTCATCCGAATGATTCACAAATACCTGATACGGTATGTTACTGTCTTCGCAGAGCTTTCTTACAAATGCAGCGGATATACCGTCTGTTGTATAGCTCTGTCTTGCGCTGAACTTGAGAACGATTCCCTCGTTCATCTTCGGGCTCTGTACCGGATCGTACTTTTCTTTATGTGCAGGGTGGAGCGCATGTGCGTTATCCGCCGAGATCATAAAGCTGTTGGCATATGCTGTATAGTACTCTTCGCGGCTTCTGCCCAGATTGTCATTGATCCTGTCGATCAGGTTTGCCAGGAAGTCGGAATCCGCTCCCTGCTTTGTTCTCGAACCAACCTCTTCATTATCGAAGATGCAGAGCATGTTTACATATTCGCTGCTCTGTACTTCCGTAAATCCTGAAAGTGTGCACCATACGCACTCCTGGTCGTCCAGTCTGGAGGAACCGATAAACTCGTCGTCGCATCCCCAGACGGTACCCTTCTCACGGATATACATGAAGAGGTCCTGTCCGATTATATCTTTCTCTTCCACTCCGGCTGCTTCCGCAACCATAGACATGACAGTCTTCTCGCCGCTTGTTGTTCCGACGATCGGAAGCATATCTTTCTGGAAGCTGTATGAATAGCCCTTATTGGCTTCTCTGTTCATATGGATAGCAAGTGATGGTATCACCGCTACGTCTTTATCTAAGTCCACAAGGACGGACTTGATTCCTTCTCCGTCTCTTACGAGGATTCTTCCCGCTACGGAAAGAGGACGGTCAAACCACGGTGCCAGAAGCATTCCGCCGTACTTCTCCACATCGAGTCGTACATAACCGTCTTTGCGTGATTCCAGATCTTCTTTAAGCTTCGGGCACGGTGAATCGCTGTGGCTTGCTATGATCCTGAAGCCCTTATAATCCGGCTTCGGTACGGCAAATGCTATGAGGGACGAATCATTTCTCGTCACATAGTACTTTCCGCCTGCCTCCAGCTTCCACACTTCGTTCTCCTTGAGCCCCGTATAGCCGGCTGCGTCAAGGATGTCCTTTGCATTTGCTATTACATGATATGCCGTCGGTGATTTATCTATAAGGTTCAGTATTTCTTTGGCATATGCTTTACTCATTACAATTCTCCTCGTCCTGATTTAGATAGCTGCTATGACGCGGTCTCTGCCCGCATTCTTTGCTTCGTACAGGCAGTCATCTGCTTCCTTCAGAAGCGATGTTAAGTTCTTATGCTTGCTGCAGCATACCAGGCCCGCACTTACTGTGAGCTTTACATCAGGATAATTCTTTATGGATATTGACTTCATCTGCTCTCTGATCCTGTTGATCCTAGCCATGGCTTCTTCCTTGTTGGATGCATTATACAGGAGGACGAATTCCTCTCCGCCGTATCTTGCAGCCAGCTCAACCTCAGGCTCTTCGCTGTGGATCATAAGCACGTCGCCGAATCTGCTCAGTACTTCGTCGCCGAACAGATGGCCGTAGGTATCATTTATCTTCTTAAAGAAGTCTACGTCAAACATAGCAAGATATCTTTCGGATGAACCGAAGAGATCGTCGTGTGTTTCAAGGTATGTGAACATATGTCTTCTGTTGCTGAGGCCTGTAAGCTCATCTGTTATGGCCATGTCAGCCAGCTTGTTCATAAGTTCTTCATTGTAGTTCTTTTCCTGGTCGTATGCGTTGAAGACGAGGATAAGGATGACTCCGATGCAGAGTCCTACGATTATAAGTGATATAGCTGTATCGTATACTTCGCTGAACAGATCCATCTCCTGTACAAATACAGGAAGGTTCACTTTATCGGCCTCTCCGCTCATGAAGTAGTAAGATACGAATATTGATGCTACATGGAATAAACTGCAGATTACCAGTGCCACATATCTCTTTACACCGTACTCGGACAGTACGATCAGTATTAGTCCCGCTACGAGATATATCGGCATACCGGAGTTAACTCCGCCGTTTATAAAGAACAGGTACGTCAGTACCATGATATTCATAAAGTATATAAAGATGCCTCTTGCTACGCCCTTCTTCCCCTTGATAAATGCGAGCCTGAACAGCATCAGCATAACAAATGCCGCTCCTGCATTAAAGATTACCGTCCAGAGGCTGTTGCCCTCCAGTAACATGATAGCCGCACATGTAATAACCAGTACTATGCATGCCATCAGTGAGAATAGAAACATCTTGTCTCTCAGATCTCTCTGTTCGTTGTAGATTTCTTTCAATGGCTTTCCCATGGTGTTCTCCTTGTATATTTCAGCTGTCCCCACTCAGCTGTATTTGTTAAAACATAGCTATGTACTAATATACCACAAATTCGCCACTTTAAAAAGAATAAAGAGGAGTTCTTCATGAACTCCTCACACTTTTTTTAGGTTTCCTTTTAGTTCACCTGTCTGAACAGGTCCTTCTTCTTATTCCCGAATTTCTTCGCATCAAATTTCCAGCTGAAATTCGCTATAGCCATGTAGAATTTTCGTGGGAACTTATCCGGTCCGGCATATATGTTTTCCGTCACTGACGACCTATTGATTGCATCACTGAGTCTATCCATTCCATCCGCCACATGTTTCGTCGGTCCTTTATGGATATCCTTCGATTCCATCATCATACCCAACATCTCTCCGGCTCCGATTGCCAGTCCGCCGCCATATGTATACCCGCACTTTTTGCACCAGCTTTTAACCATGTAAAGCAGGTTCCTCAGCTGCTTGCTTTCATAAAGTCCCATGTTCGCAACAACATATATCTTCTTGCTGTTCTTAACACATGACTTCTCCATCATCTCCATAACTCGAACCGCCGATGAAGGCACTCCATCCACATAAAGAGGCATGCCCAGTACGATTCTGTCGGAAGAATCAAGAATCTTCCTAAGCTCATCCGATTTCTTGAGATACGGCACAAGGTTTATGCTTTCGACTTCTCCCTTGATATTCTTGGCCAGTGCACCCGTAAATCTCTTGGTGTTGGCGTTGTCGCCTCTCATACTGCAGTTCAGAATTATAACCTTGTCCGAATGCTCTGCGCCTGCTTCTTTTTCTGCCTCAACAACAGCGCACTTTTCCGGCTCGATTTCCTCAAATGCCACCTCTTTTACAATGCCGTGAAAGTTTCTGCACACCGCACTCACATACCGCTTTGCGGCCGCTTTTTCTTTTTCCGTAAGGTCAGTACCTCTGAAGATAAATCTGAAGGGCTTATCCTCCGGATATCTCTTCCTGTGATGCATCTCGCCTTCGTATATCTCGAAGTACGGAAGCACCCAGCCGATGCTTCTGTCGATAACGTTCTTGATAAAACTGCTGAATCCTCCGTAGGTGTATCGGCTGATCACCACCACCTCGTCCGCTTTATGGATCAGCGCTCCCATCCGCTCATAGCCGTCCTTGATGACGCACTCGCCGGGATTCTTTACCCAGCATCCGAAGCATCCGGCGCAGGGCTTGATGTCCCCGTTATCGGATACGACCTCACAGCCCTCGTACTTGGACGAAACTTCACTCCACTCCTGTTCACTTAAATCATGAATCACTAAATTCATTCTGTCTCCCTTATGTCGACACTCCCGATGCAGGGCCGATCGATGTAATATTAAATGTATTCACCCTGAAATTCTTCTCTATAAGACTTGCCGCACATACTTCCACGATTTCCGAAACACGCGACGGCAGATCCTTTGCTGATACTCCCTGAATGCCCTGAACGTATACGATATCGTTCTCTTCTCCCGATCTTTCCGGCGATGCTACTTCCGCTTCTCCGGCTATATCAACCATAGCCACAACAACCACCGGATCCCGGTACATGATCTTGTCACTAAAAGTTACTTTGAAAGGTTTGCCAATATTCTCACTACTCATCAATCAGTTACCTCCCTATACCCACATTATGTTAACTTCGACTATTTGTATCCGCACTTGGTCTTCTCTCTTTCTTCTCTAAATCGGTTAACACTAGTTTATTATACCACCTATCCCAACATCAAACATTAAAAACAAATTAGAGTTTCAATTAAAAAACCGCCAGTTCGATTATGATGCTGATCACTAATTGTGATATAATGAAGTTCGGAGAGCGAATTTTGACTTTGGAGAATCAAAAAGAGGTAATTGAAATGGAAATTATCAAACCGGGAGATTATTTTATACAGATAAATTATTACTGGTACGGAGTAACTTATACAGGTTCATATGACCATATGAGATACCTGATCAAGAGAGAGCCGTCAGCTAATCTTTTTTACAATTCGGATGAAAGAAACAATCCGGATGCCAGAATGATCGCAATGGTGTGGCCGGAACCTTTCACCATCGAAAAGACAAAACCGGACCTGATCATGACCGAAGAGTTCCCATTCACAGATGAGGGAATCGAGCAGCTCCGTCAGTGGATCAACTCGCAGTACGACCGGCATAATTTTAAACTTATGGAGGAAGCTGCCTACAAGAAATTTTAGTCCCTTTTGCGAGTAGACTTCTCTGACACGCAACCTTGTATTTTGCTTAAATCACGTTTTAAGTGGTTAAAATGTGATTTTCACAGCCGGATTCATCACAGAATCCGGCTTTTCTTATTTATTCACAACAACGATGTCGTCCATAGTGACACCGAACATGTCGGCGATGATGATCATGTTGTCGATGGTTGGCATGCAGTCTCCTCTCATCCACTTGAAGATTGCCTGCGGAGTTCCGAATCCGCAAACCGCCTGCACATCCTTAACTTTTATATTGCGGGCTTTCATCATATTCTTTATATTCGCCCCTGTTGCCGCCATATTTACTGTAATCATAACGTTCACGTCCTTTCTGAAATAAACCTTTGTCTTCACTGTTTTCAAAATAAAAACGGAGATACTACTATTTGCAGTATCTCCACAGAAAATAATCCTATAAAAATACCGCCTATGCACTACGGCATAAGCGGTCATATGTCAAAAGCTTTAATCTACCACCTATATCTATAGCGCATACTCAAATAACCCTGACTCTGAATACTGTTCGAGTTCAAGGTATGAATAATAACTATAGGAATATAGATTTCTGAATGTAGTCATCGCTTTTCGTCCTTTCTTAAAACTTTGGGTTGATTATATCACGTTATTTTGATTTGTAAAGTATACTCTGGGTATATCCTTTTCAGTCGGAATTATGTCAACCAATCAACTTTAAGAACTTCTTATCGTTCATCTGCTCGTTGGTCACATATTCTCCGTCGGAGAAAAGTGCATATGTTGTAACAGGAGTCGGCGCATTCTGCGCCTCCTCCCTGGTTTCGATCTTAACTGCTTTAAACTTAACTCCGTTTTCTTCCGCGGTCTTTTCCAGAATCGGAACGTACTTTGCATTGAACGGGCACTGATTTGTATAGTACAGCACATATCCCTTTT
>CACZHN010000090.1:10978-15602 GCA_902780985.1 uncultured Lachnospiraceae bacterium
GTCCAGATACCACAGCTGGATTCCGTTGTCCGCCTCATCTCCCACCTTAAACCCCTTATATTTCAGAAATTTCGGGTCGGCCAGGAAAGGCTTCTTCTTCGCTGCGGACAGGATGCAGAGTCCCTTTTTGCCCTTGCTCTTGCTGTCTTCTATGCACGCATTCAGTAAGTCGCTTGAATATCCGTGTCCCTTGAAAGAACCGGATACCCAGAGGCAGTCGATATACATATATCCGTCTGCCTCGATAGGATTCCATGCCGCTTCCGCAGGGATATACTCTATGAAGCATTTTCCTCGTTCTGCACTCTTCAGAAATACCAGTCCTTCTTCCAGTCTGTCGGAAAGCCAGGCTTTCTTCGATGACACCTGAACATCTTTATTGTTTGATATGGCACAGCAGATGTGCTCTTTCTCTATATTCTCTTTTGTTACCCGGATGTACTCCATATTGTCCCCCTTATGCTCAGCGCCGATTTACTCTTCCCTACTCAACAGGGAAGCATACCTCTGTTACATACTCATTCGGATCCTGTGTCTGGACAGGGCCCACATGATATATATTGAACATCGGACCGTTCATCCTGTATCCGTTATCCTTGATCCATGATACTGCGGCAGCTGTAGCATCCTTTATCTGCTCGTAGCTGCCCTTAATTACGCAGCTCGCAACCTTTACTTCCGGAAGTGTCACGAACTTTACATGCTCTGTATCCTCGTACTTGCCCTTTACCGTCATGGTAACGCGGACCTCTACATTTTCCTCTTTATACTCGTTATCGAGGAACTCGGCGGTTGCAAGGCACGGGTCGGTCGGGATAAGGGGAGTCTTGCACTCGCCCATCAGCCTCCAGGCCATCGCCTCATCTTCGTAACGCGGGATCACGGTCTGAACCGTAGCCGCAAATCTCTCCGGTATAGTCTTAACTGTAACATCGTATTTCATTTCCTGCTCCTTTCTCAGCCTTTTCCGGGCTGTATCCAGAAGCATCAGCTTATACTCCGTTTCTCTGGAAAGTTCCGCCAGTTCCTTCTGACGCTCCGACAGGAATTCATCCATTTTCTCCTTGTCGTCGTGAACTTCCAGTATCCTGATTATGTCCGTAAGGGAAAATCCCATGTCCTTCAGGGATGTTATCCTTCCGATGGTGAACAGTTGATCCTCACGATAATAGCGGTATCCGGTGAAGTTATCGATTTCAGCCGGCTTCAGCAATCCGATATCATCATAGTGGCGGAGCATTCTGATACTAACTCTGGATAGTTTTGAAAATTCTCCTATTTTTAGCATTTGTTTACCTCCATGGATGTTTTGTTGAGCTCTGATATAACTCTAATCCCTACCACTATGTGAGAGTCAATACCCTATTTTATAATTCTGCGGGTTCTCGTGGATAAATGTGTATTCTGTTGTATCGAGTAATTTCTTGAAATCCATCTTGCCTGTTTTCTGATCTACTGTTTGTCTTCTTCCGGCGTCTCTTCAGCTTTCTGCTCGGCCTTTTGTTTATCGTCCGCCTTGGTCAGTTTCATCACCGTGTTGGCCGGAAGGCGTTTCAGCGGTTCTATCTTCTTCTTGAAGTCATGGATCATGACATCATTTCCAATCTTGATGAGCCTTTTTACCAGCTCGGAGAATTCCTGCTGCTTTGCGGGCTCCATATCTTTGAAGGCCTTGATGAGATCCGATATGATCTTCACTCCGCCTTCGCTTATCTCGTTCAATGTCTTTACTCCCGTGGAGTCGATGGACGAAAACAGGGAATCTGTGAAGGCGCGCCTATCCTCATCGCTCATGGTAGCCAGCCACTTCATCATGGTCTTATCTATGATGCGGCTGTTGCTGCTTATCTTATCGGCACCCACGAAGTCACGGCCGTATACCTGCCATGTCATCGGGTCGTGCTGGGTTACGAACTTGGCACTGCTCTTTATGATGCGGTTCTCGTATTCGTTTTCCAGAAGCATGCCAACGATACTTTCCTCCGGAAGGATGCTGATTATCCTCGGCAGGATTTCCTGATAGCCCGGCTTATCCAGTATTTCCTCTCTGAAGCCCGGTCCGTCGTTGGAGTAAACCTGCTTTATCCTTGCGCGGATGCTGTCCTCGCAGAAAGCCGCCGCATATACCGCCAGATTTCCGCCCTTGGAGTGTCCTCCGAAGATCAGCGTCTCATCGCCCTCCGTGAAATTTTTATTTACGTACTTTACCGCCCGCTTCTGGCCGGCAGTCTCGGACATGAAGCTTAGATTGAAGTCTTCCTTCCATCCCACCAGCGTGTTGTCGGTGCCGCGGAATGCCACATAGATCATGTTCTCAGGCATCCTGTAGGTAATGGCGGAGTACTGCTCGTCTTTTTCCGTATTTACTATATTCACATAGTTTTCCAGCACCAGATCTCCGAATCTTCCGGACTCTGCCGCCTTCTTCAGCACTATGGGAGCCAGCTTATAGAAAGTCGTACGCTTCATAACCTCTTCCTCGGTATGAAGTTCGAAATACTTTTCCGCTGCCTGCTTTAGTCCCAGGCTCTCCCCCTCGGCCATGACACCCTCGAAATCGGTATAGGCCATCTGTGCCAGTATCAGATTGTCCACCGGATTGAAGCCGTCCACCGCAATGGGGATGTCTCCTCTCCAGTCCAGATATTCCAGTATATTTGCCATATTGCTCCTCCGTTATGCGTCACGAAAGAATATTAAGAAAGAGGAGCTCGTTACGAACTCCTCTTATCAGCTTACTTTCCTAAATTTCTCTTTACCTCATCAAGTTCTTCTTCAAGCTTCTTAGCCCTTCTGAATTCATCCGAGTCATCGTCAGCAGGTATGCTCTTGGTGTCGCCGGCTTTTTCTTTTTCCGGTCCCGAGAAAAGCATCTTTGCAACAATTGTTCCGCCTGCGAAGACCATTGTCAGGATGAGCAGCCAATCGAACATTGTCATATCTGATACCCAGAAGCTTGTGTTCATGATGATTGCGGCAATGATAATAAGAACAGAGAGAACGGTAAATATCTTCGATATGAAGGAACCGTTGCTTCCGAACATCCAGATAACTCCGATTATGAAAGGAACTACCACGAGTCCCGACGGAACACTGAATCTTCCGAAAGACATTCTTCCCCATCCTATGTTCATCGAACCAACATGAACTCTGTTAAACAACAGGAAGAGACCAACCACCATAAGTGCCAGGCCCCCGAGGAATTTTAAAAGATCGTTTTTGTTATTCATAATTCAACCCTCCACTTAAAACCGTGAACAGTTTCCTGTATCACGAGCCCCTATAAACACTTCACGGTAATTATATGTGAAAAGTTCTCAAATTGTCAATAATCGTCACAGATTTATCATAGATGAAACCCCGAACAAAGCCCGTAAATACGGGATTCTTCTTATTATAATACATGTCGCTGCAGTCAGTGCGATGTCGATGATCGTAACCGGTATGCAGACCACAGGATTCATGATTCCGAGCTTCATCACAATCTTAAACAGGATCAATTTGTAAATGCTGTCGAAGAGCATTATCTGCAGAGATATCTTTCCGAGGTAGCTTAAAGACCTGATATTGCCTTTAATAAGTGTTGTGATTCCTGCCGCAAATGCAATCAACGCCAGGGATGCTCCCAGTCTGCTCGGGAAGTAAAAGAGCCTTTCTTCCATGCCCTTCATATCGATATATACATATACTGTGATAAGCGCCGCTCCCAAAACTATTGCCGCGGCTTTAACAGCGGCTTTAGACGTAAAGCTCTTAACCCTCTCTTCATACTGCTTCACGAAATATCCCGCAAAGAAGAACGGGTAGCAGTATACTATCTGGACCACCTGAAACGGTCCGTATCCCGCAGGTCCCTTTACGGTAAAGACTACCTGCAGAACTATGCATGCTATGAGGATAGCTACCGAAACAGGCGTAACTCCCTGTCCTTCCTTCTTCCACATCAGCGGTGCTATCAGATACACCAGAAGTATAGCGTAGCAAAACCAGTAGAATGATCCGTAAAGAAAGGCATCCTTCAGAAGTCCCGCATTTAAGGCTTCATGGGCGATGACCACGCTGTATATAAGCTTCAGCACCGTGAAGGTGATGAACGGGATAAGTATCCTCACCAGCTTCTTTTTATAAAACTCTCCTACCGGCTGACGGTGGCAGAGATAACCCGCTGCCGCAAAGAAAAGCGGAACGTGGATGGCGTAAATTATACAATTAAGTATCTTCCAAAAGCCACCCATTCCCCCTATGCTGCTTTCATAGTAGGTAACGGCATGGCCCAGGACTACAAGTATAGCCGCCACGGCTTTCAGATAATCCAGCCCGGAGTTTCTGTTATTGTTTTTTGTCATTTCAGACTTCAAGTAAATCACCTTTTATCAGTTGCAGCCGCGAAGCGTTTCCCCACACGCGACAGCAAACATAAATACTGCGACAATTGCGAGAGCAGCTAAGATTATGTATATCCACATCAGGACTTTTCCGAAGGTATTCTCTTTGTACTTGATCCTTACGTATATAAGTAGCGCGAGTGATCCGAGGAAGCACCAACCGCTTATCATGGAGAACCATTCAAAGCCTCTGGTTGATGAAATGTTTCCTGACGTAGTTAATATAGTTCTTCTTATCA